>JAQUZU010000117.1 GCA_028691175.1 Candidatus Kapaibacterium sp.
TTCCTTTGAAGAGTTAATTTTGAATAATACGGGACAATATTTCCTGCTTTCGCGCGGCACATCCGTCCATTATCGTCTTCGCTTTAGCAATTTCTGCTTCGTAGCCTTCTATTTCGGCTACGATTTTATGTTGAGTGGAGAGAGGCGGAATCAAAAATGAAATATTTTCAATAGTCGATAGTGATAACTCTATTTGTCCACTTGAGCCATTTGCCATTTTTTCAATAGTATCAAATCCTATATTTGCTAATGAATAAAGAGCATATTTAGGCAATACTTTCTCATTCGGTCTAAAAATGGTTATGTGACTATCCACCACAAAATCGCCATCTAAATTAAATAATGTAACTCGTCCCGCAGTTCCAACCCCTGTTGAATTTATCAAAATATCGCCTTTCTGCAATTTTCTTTCATCTAATACAAAATCTGAAGAAGCGTAATGTCTTTCGCTAAAATCAAAATCCATATATCCGCGAGCTTGTCCTGATTTTATTATCTGAATATTTGAATTTCCGTATTTAGGAGATTTTCCTCTTTTTAATAAAATATTTAACTCGTTGATTTTTAATGATTTACCCCACCTGTTTTCGTTATAACTTCAAGATTTTCAAATACTTGCGCTATTTTTTTCTTGTAATCTTCAATACTCATTCGGCTGCTGTTGTATTCTTTATCCACTTTCTCGCACTCGGCTACGATTTGTTGTTGAATTTCAAGAGGTGGAAGAGGAATTTGAATTGTCAAATAACGATTTAAATCAAGATTTTTCAAACCACTTGCACCACTTTGATAATCAAATGTAAATCCTTGTTGGTAATAGTCATTCAGAATTATATGTAAATAAGTAGGCATAAGTTCTTTATTTATAATCCTAATTCTTGCTGTAAAATTAGAATATGCATAATTTCCATTATCTAAATTGAATAATACAACACGCCCAACGGCTTGCGTTTCGCTACCACCTGATTTTTCAATTATAATATCACCCTTTTGCAATTTCCGTTTTTCAAAAGCATTCTTTTCTACATCAATCATTGCAACATCCGACAAATTTAAATCGCCCTTCATTGTAAAATTTGTATTACGAATTACTGCAACATTTTCAAATGGCGGTTTTTTCCCTGTCCATAAACCGCCAAGCGTTTCTACATAATCGCCTAATTTTACCAACGGATATTTACTTTTAATCTCAACGGTTTTGTCAGGTGTCAATTTTATCGCTTTATTAAAAGAGGTGCGGCTAAAGTCAATCATATCTTGTAGGCGGGCAACAACTGCGTAATTTTCACATTCGGCGATTTTATTGGCAAAAGCGGTTCGCACGGCAGCTGCAAGATTTCCATCGGCGTTGCGGTCGTCGGGATTATACAATTTGCCACCCGGCGTGGTTATCACAATGCCTTCCGCACCTTTTCGGTTACTCCAATCGTAGCCAAGAAATGTTTTTTGTGCCGCATTGTCGGCCGGTGCGGTAATTATCAGCGTGGTTTGCTCGTAAACCAAAGCGAAATAATGCAGTTTTTCACGTTCGGCTTCTTTCGTTTTAGCATAAAAACGTTTGCGCAATTCGTCTGTTTGTTGCTGCGCTTTCAGTTTTTTGTAAACATTCCCTTTTTTATAGTTTATTATTTCTGTCGATTTATTAAATTCATCAACATATTGCGCAAAATATTCAACGTTTGCCCATTCGTCTAACTCTTTTGCTTCTGTTACAAAAGCGCGATAGTCTTCGTCCGAAACCTTGATTTTTTGCAACCAACTTTTGTAAATCTCAGCATCATCCCAACCTTCAAGATTTTCATTGTTCAATATGGCATTCACGCTATCGCATGCCATATCGCTATGTTTGGGAGGTTCATTGTATTTTTCAAGAAAAAGCACGACCGTATTTGTGCCCGTTGCGCCAAATGTTTTGCTGCCAAACTGAGCAATGGCACGCAGCAAGAAATTCTGCAAAATCATTTCGCGCGCAGCAGTATAACTTCCGCTGTCGTTACTCAAGATAGACGACGGCAAAATCACGGCTGCCACGCCTTGCGGTTTCAGCAGTTGGGCTATGCGCTCCACAAAAAGCGTTTCTATTTCCGAACCGTTGTTCGATATTTTATCCAACAATTCGAGCGTGTTGTTTTTGATTTTTAAATGCGCTTTAAACGCTGAAACCGAATACGGCGGATTGGCAACCAGAATATCAAAACTGCCGTTTTCAATTTCCTTGTCAAGGTATTGTTCCAGACCATCGCCAAACACGATTTTGCCTTCGCCCGCGCCGTTCATGTAAAGCGAAACTTTGGCAACTCGCGCCAACCGGTAATCTTTCTCGATACCGAAAATTGATTTTTCTACCCACTTATTCTCTGTTGCCAACGCTTCTTTTCCGTTGTGTCTCAGCCAATCATTTACGGCTTCAACGGCTTCCGTCAAAAAGTGCCCCGCACCGCAGGCGTAATCCACGATTTTGGGCATATCGCCATTTGTGCGCTGCATAATAATGCTCATAGGTAAGCAATCCCAAATAAATCGGGTAATCGGCATTGGAGTAAAAAACTGCCCCTCGTTTTGCTTAAAGCCTTTGTTTAGAAGTTGCTCAAACAAGTCACCCAAAAATTGATGCTTTGACGGATAAACAATGCGGTATTTTTCAAACAATTGCACAACTTCAACAAGAATTTTCCCATTTTGATAGAAAAGTTCTTCGTTATGAACGTCTTTAAATGAAAAATCGTTGTTTGAATAAAATTTCAAGATTCGGATAGTCTGTTTAAGGTCTGCAATCGCCGATTTTCGCTTTTCGCCGTTAAGTTTTTGTTTAAACAGATTGTCGGCATAATCATCGGCAACATAAACGATTTTTTCTTTCATAAACCGTTCCATGCCATCGCGGTGAAGTTTCTGCAAACGGTCTTGCAAACTTTCGTAAGTATCCGTTCCTTGTTTATACTGAAATTCAACCTCATCGTTGTCCGATTTGTTTATTTCGTCCACCAATTTACAAATAAATAGAGCTATCAATCGGTTAAAAGCATTTTCTTTGTCGCTCACATTATTGTGACGAAGAATTTCTTCAAACTGATTCACAATTTTATCATCGGGCGTAAAATCGCGCAAATCCTTTTTACGCAGAGGCTTCACGCCTATGGTGTACGCCACGCAATCATCGCCAAAAATCAAATTCCTCAATAATTGCTTGCCATAAGTTTCATCCCAAGCATCAAACAATTCGGTGACTGTATGCGCATTTTTATATAGTAAAGCCGACTCGTCTTTTTCGGCAAGCAGTTCGATATTCTTATCGTCCGTGCAATTGATAATGTCGTTTTCGTAAGTAATTTTTTCGACGTCAAAATCCGAAGCATACAGCGAAATCCACTTTGTAGCGCGTTCTTGTTGCCAATAACTGAATAGTTGTCCGCCATCTTCGTTTAATAATTTCAGTGCCTTTTTATATTCCGTGCCGGCGGTTTTGCACTCAATAATCAGCAACATTTGCGAGCGGTCGGCATCATAAACACAAATATCGGCTTTTCCACCCTTTCTATCGTGCCCCAAATTCCAACGTTTTTCCAATTCGATATGTTCGGGACGATAACCTTTATCCATCAATCGGCAGACACACTCAAAAACAACAAAATTCTCAGGGTGGTCAAAATTGCAAGTCGTATGGTCATTCACCACTATGCCGTTGGCTCGCTCCGAATCTGTACTTTCGGGATAAATCAATTCTTTCTTTTCAAAGTCAACCTTCAAATCGCAATCGAACTTTTCAAAGTGCTTTGTATAGATTTCTTTTGATTTTGTAAAACCAAGAGTTTCGAGAACTTTAGATAAGTTATTAATAGTAATCATTTTTATTTTCTTTCTTTATTATTCTTTACGCCGCTCTGATTTCGCGGATACGTTGCCGAACCTGTTCGGTGTAGATTGAGCGGGGAAAGTCGGTAAGTAACTTGGTGTAGACCTTCATTGCCGCGTCGTAGTCTTTGCTCGCATAGAGGCTTTCGGCTAACTCAAACATTACATCGTCCACGAAGATGGATTCCGGCAACTGCTCGAGGAACTCTTTCAGCACCCTGCGCTGCTCGGCGAAGTTCAGCTGCGCTTTGTAAATATCTGCGATATGAAGCATGGAACGCTCCCGAATTTCATCGTCTCCGAACTCCTTTGCCTGATTGTAACTGTCGATCGCAAGCGCGTATTTCTTCTGACGCTCGAATTTTTCGGCGGAGGCGTAGAGGCGGATTGCCTTGTTTTGGTTTTTGTTCTGCTCAATGAAGAAAATCTTCTCGAGAGCATCATTTGCCATAACCGATTCGGTATTGGCGGAAAGTTCGGTAAAAACAGCCGTGGCGGAGTCTAATTCCCCGTCGAAATAGCACATTTCGCCGAGCGCATATTTTGCGTAATCGCGCGCATCGACGGCAGAACCGTTATTGCTGTTCGCAACGATTTGATAATATTCTTTCGCACGTGCCACACTGTCCAATTCAAAATAAATATCGCCGAGTTTGTTTGTGGCGGTGAGTGCAATTTGTTGATTTTTCGATACTTGCCTGATATTTTCGTACTCTTTTATTGCTTCGGGTAAATTGTGCAACTTGTCCGCCTGAATAGCCGCGATTCGAAACATTGCTTCGGTTGCGACCGAATTTTTCGAATATAATTTCACGATGTTGCGATAGCGATCGATTATCTCGTCGTAATCTTTTCGTGAGATATCGCCGAAAGCCTCGTTTTTCTTCTCGAGAGTTCGAGTATATCCGAAAAGCGCATTAACCATGTACGGAGTTACTTTTCCCATGTCGATAAGTTCTGCGTATGCTTTCAGTGCGATGTCGAAATTGCCCTCGCGCTCTCGTGCTGTCGCAAACGGATAAAGAAAGGCTCCGTGGGCTTCAGTCCGCTTATCTTTTTCAATATAACATTGGAGTGCCGCGTCGTATTCCTTGGTTAATACCAGAAACCAACCGTATAGTTCTATGTTTGGGTGGGGGCCGTTTCTATATAAATCCAGTATTTTAGGGCGTAAATAGTCCTTTATTTCGTCAGAAGTCAGTATCGCCTGTAGTTTGCCCTGCGTGCGTCTTAGATCTTCTGTATTGGTGTAATAAACCAGTATTTCGTCCGCCGCCTTGAAATTGTTTCCGGATATCATGTATAAATCCGAGAGCACGTCAGCGTAGATTGCCGGCTTGCGGAGGGCTTTTCGTCCCGCCAGCAGTGTAGCGATTGCATTATCGAACGCGGTAACGTTGTGCATGGATTTTGCGACTACGGCGTATGTTAGGCTGTCTTTCGGCTTTAATTTCGTTGCTTTCTCCCAAGCGACAACGGCTTCCTGCTGCTTTCCGAGTTTCCAATTGACTTCTGCGTTCAGGCAGTAAATCGGCAGACTTGGTTTTAATTTGAGTTGCGCATCGGTAATCGGCAGGAGCTCGCTGAATTTATTTTGTGCATATAGCGACTGCGAGTAGCCCCAGAAAATATTCTCGTCAGAGGGCTTTTCGGCGTAAAGTGCGGCGAAGATTTTCTCCGCATTTTTAAAATCCGAATTTTGCAGAAAGGTCTGAGCCAGTTTCAATCGATTTGCATTTTGTGCTTGCACGCCGGCAGTCATTATTGCCAGTATCAGTGCCATCACAACAAATATTTTTTTCATTATAACGTTCAAATTGTT
>JAQUZU010000118.1:0-2647 GCA_028691175.1 Candidatus Kapaibacterium sp.
TGGCTTGAAAAGCAGAAAATCGAAGTTGTAGTGCCATCAATTTATAATTTCTTTATGTGCAGTTTGGCTAATACGCACGTGCACAAGAAATTTAACGTTATAAAGCCCAAGATGCCGCTTTATATTAACGATTTGATTTTCAAATTGGTTAACGGAATTGTAAAGAAGTTTGACAATATTTGTGCAGACTTCAAATATTATCGTCCGTTTGCAAATATGATGCACGAACTCGATCTTGCCTCGCGAATTATTAATCCGGCGACAAATTTCGGCGAAGGCTGGATGCTACCGGCAGAAATGGCGGGCTTTGCCGAGAATAACATCAATAATATCATAAGTTTACAGCCGTTCGGATGTATCGCAAATCAAGTAATCTCAAAGGGAATCGAAAAGCGAATGAAAAAACTTTATCCGCATACAAACTTCCTTTTCCTCGATTTCGACTCCGGAATGTCTGAAGCGAATATATTTAACCGGCTACATTTTATAGCGGAATATTCGAAGAAATAAATAAAAATAGAGGCACAAAATTTCACTTTTCTATTTTTTGCTTGCTCGTTTAAACACGGCATTGATTATTTAGTCGGCATAAAAACAATTAGCGTTTGGAAAACCGGAAACCTTCCAAACGCTATATATTTACTATTTATTTCGCACTAATTTTACTGAACTAAAAGCAAACGAAAGCCGATAATTTTGCTACTTTGCTCAGAAGGCAAATGGTGACGATCCGCGATACGACAGTCTGAACTCATAACAGCCCATCCCCCACCACGCTGAATGCGTTCTATATTTCTAGGACTATCAATCCAAGCACTACCATCGCTTGGTGCCCCGTAATAATTTTCATGGAAATCGTCTTCACACCACTCCCAGACATTACCACTCATATCAAATATTCCTAATTCGTTAGGTAGCTTTTTTCCAACCGGATGAGATTGATCTCCGCAATTTTTTACATACCAAGCAACCTCGCCAACGGTATTACTACCCGAAAACAAAAAACCTTTAGACATATTACCACCACGAGCTACATACTCCCATTCTGCATCAGTAGGAAGACGGAAAGTCAACCCCGTAAGGGCATTTAATTTATTTATAAAAGTATAAACATCGTTCCAACTAACTTGCTCCACCGGATGGCTACCGCGGTCACTGCCACAATAATAACTTGGGTTAGTACCCATTACTGCTTCCCATAGTGCTTGCGTTACCTCTGTCTCGCCAACCAAGCAATCCCAAATGATCGTTACTTGATGAACGGGAGATTCATCAATATCAGCAAGCGAGTCATAATTCTGTCCGGTGGGATTTGTGCTTTGGGCACCCATCCAAAATATTCCACCTTCGACATACTTCATTGTAAATTCTACCCCCTTAACGATAATAGTACGGTCTTCCTTAATAGGAGGAACTATTGTATCACCACTAATATTTGAGCCACTAGAACATAGTGTATACGCAACGGCATTAACACCTTCATCTGAGCAAGAAGTTAAGAAGCATATCCCCCAAAAAATAAGTGCTAAAAAAAATATGGATTTATTTTTCATTGTTCGACAACTTTGATAATTGTAAAATATTAGTATATATAAATTTAAGAAATTTTCAGTAATTATCCAACAAAAAAATAGAAATATTCAATAAATATATAATATTTTGCATATCCCTATAAATAAAGGGGATACTTCTTTCGAAGTATCCCCTTTTGGGTTAAACAAGTCTTTTGGACTACTTATATTCTCTTGAAGAGTTCTTCCAGCATCTTTTCGGCTGCAACAGGAATAACTGTACCAGGACCGAAGATTGCGGCAGCACCATTCTTATATAAGAAGTCATAATCCTGTGCCGGAATTACACCACCGCAGATAATCATAATATCTTCACGACCGAGTTTCTTGAGTTCGTCTCTCAAAGCCGGTACCAAAGTTTTATGACCTGCTGCAAGCGAAGATACGCCGACAACGTGAACATCGTTTTCAACTGCCATTTTTGCAGTTTCTTCCGGAGTCTGGAATAATGGTCCTATATCAACATCATAACCCATATCGGCATAAGCAGTAGCAACTACTTTTGCGCCACGGTCATGACCATCTTGTCCCATCTTGGCAACCAAAATTCTCGGGCGACGTCCTTCTTTTTCTTCAAATTCATCAGCCATCTTGCGAACGCGTTTGATAGTTTCACTGTCAGAATATTCAGAGCTATAAACGCCGGAAATCGAACGAATAACGGCTTTATGTCTGCCGGTTATTTTTTCGATTGCAGAAGAAATTTCGCCTAAGCTGGCGCGAACTCGTGCAGCATTAACAGCAAGTTCAAGCAGGTTACCTTCACCGGTTTCAGTACATTTGGTTATTGCTTCTAGGCACTCTTGTACTTTTGCGTTATCGCGGTTAGCACGCAATTCGTGAAGTCGTTTGATTTGCTGCTCACGAACGGCGCTATTATCTACTTCGAGGATTTCGATAGGATCTTCGTGGTCGAGCTTGTACTCGTTAACACCGATGATCTTTTCTCTACCTGAATCGATACGAGCCTGACGTTTTGCGGCAGCTTCTTCGATTCTCATTTTTGGTACGCCTGTTTCGATTGCTTTAGCCATACCGCCGAGAGATTCGATTTCTTCGATGTGTTCCCAAGCTTT
>JAQUZU010000118.1:2747-5668 GCA_028691175.1 Candidatus Kapaibacterium sp.
GAGATGGAGATACTGTTGAACTTCGGCATGTTTTGTGAAGTATATGCAAAGATATCGGAAATAATTTTCATTGAGATTTCCGGTGGATAAATGTAAGTATTACGCACCATATACTCTTTAAGAATATCATTCTGAATTGTACCTGCGAGTAATGCCTTATCTACGCCCTGCTCTTCGCCGGCAATGATATAAAATGCCAGAATCGGCAATACGGCACCATTCATTGTCATAGAAACCGACATTTTGTCCAATGGAATTTTATCGAACAAAATTTTCATATCAAGAATTGAATCAACTGCAACGCCCGCTTTACCAACATCACCGACAACTCTTTCGTGATCGGAGTCATAACCTCTGTGAGTAGCCAAGTCAAATGCTACGGACAGACCTTTTTGACCTGCAGCAAGGTTTCTTCTATAAAAGGCGTTTGATTCCTCAGCAGTGGAGAAACCTGCATACTGACGAATTGTCCAAGGGCGGTCAACATACATAGTCGGGTATGGACCGCGAAGATTTGGAGCGATACCTGCAGTATAATCAAGATGCTCAAATTTTTTATAATCTTCGATAGAATAGACCGGCAAAATGTCAATATTTTCCATTGACTTTTCGATTAAACTATCGAACGGCATTCCCGTATTTTTTTCAATCCGAGCTTTCCATTCATCGTAGCTCTCTGATTTATATTCTGGCTTATAGTCTATTTTGCTAAAATCCGGATTTTTCATTCTTATTTATCCTCTATTAAAGTATTATTCAAAAATTAAGCAATACCAAGTTGCTTTTGAACTGCTAAAAGAACATTGTATATGTTGGCTTTTACGTGAATAAATTCATCTACACCGGCTTCTTTGAATTGTTCAACGAATTCGGTTGGATAGCCGGCCAATACAATGAATTTATCCGGATTAGCGGCTTTGATCGTTTTGGCAACTTCCGGTACTATGTCCGGATAAGTATCATCAGTAGAGCAGATAACGATAATTTTTGCGTCGCTCTCGATAGCTGCTTTTGCAGCCTCTTGATTAGACATAAAACCTTGGTTATAAAGAATATCGAATCCACCGGTAGCAAAGAAGTCTTGAGCGAAATCGGCTCTCGGCTTATGCTGTTTCAAAATGCCCATATTTGCTAAGAAGATTTTCGGAGCAAATCCGTTATGAGCCTTGTATTCGGCAGAAGTTGCACGGATTGCTTCGAATGCTTCAGCCAAGCGGGAAACATCAATTTTTTCTGCAGTAACCGTTGTATTGCAGCAGCATTGGCAGCATACTTTTCCGATAACGTCATAAACATTTGCACCATTGATGAATGCTTCTGTGATTGCACAGATTTTTTCGTCAGCGGCAACGTCTTTGAGAGCGTCAGCTTTTCCGACAGCAGCCGGGCTGTTCAGATTGGCTTTTACATGGTTGAAAGCGGCTTCGTAATCATAAGTAATTACATCTACGTCGCGTTCGTTACCATTCGGGAAGCGGTTAGTACCTACAATAACGTCTTTGCGAGTTGATAAACTTTTTACTCTTTGATCGTGAATTGCTTTAACGGCAGTTTGGATATTGCCGGCTAACAATTCTTTGTACATACCGCCGTTGGCTTCGATTTGTTGGAACATTTCCCAGCCTTTTTCAGCGAGAGTAGCAGTCATGGTTTCTACATACCAGGATCCACCTGCCGGATCGATCGAGTCACGCATGTTACATTCTTCAGCAAGGAAAAGCTGAACGTTACGGGAGATACGGCGAGAGAAATCTTTCGGCAGACCGAATTGAGCATCAAACGGAGTAACAGTGTGAGCATCGGTTCCTGCAACAACTGCAGCCAAGGTTTCGATTGTAACGCGAAGCATATTCACGTATTGATCGAGTTTCGTCTTGTTTAATTTGGCAGTTTTAGTGTGCATATGAATCTTTTGACCTTCAACATCTGCACCGAATTCTTTTGCAACTTTTGCCCAGAGCATTCTCAGAGCACGAAGTTTGGCGATTTCCATAAAGAAGTTTGCACCTACACCGCAAGTAAATGACAAGTGTGAAGCAATATCTTTAATATCAACGCCGTTATTGCCTACGCCACGGATATATTCGACAGCTGTAGCCAAAGCATAAGCGATTTCCTGCACAGCATTTGCGCCACCATCGGTATAAACGGAAGTATCTACTTCGATTGTACGGAGAGCGGATTTCTTTGCAACTACTTTTTTCAGGATAAGAGCCATTGCTTTATAGAAATGCTCGGCATCCGTTTTGATTTCGCCATGTTTTGCCAAACTGCCTAGCGGGTCAATGCGAAAAACGCCTTTAACATCTGCAAGAGATAAATTCTGAGATTTCAAATATGCGTTAAACAGCGAGAAAAACACCACCGGATAATTAGTAGGCATCAAGTGAACATGGCAGCAATCCAACAGGACGCCGTCAAGTGCAGCCTTAATATCTTCCAAGTTACGAACTACCGTACCCGGGCAGGATTTTTCTGCTTTATTCTTGAATACCTGAGTGAATACGTCTTCGTTGAAACGCAGAGCAACTGTGTTTTGTCCGCACATCAGGTCTCTTCTCAATGCAGCATTGAAATCGTCCGGCATTGCATAATTGATTTCCTGTTCAACATCCCATATTTCTTTTTTATAACCATCGGCTTTAGTACCGCGTACAAACGGGTATTCACCGGGCAGGTTATTTTTCAAGTGTTCAAGATTCTCAGCTTCTACCCTACGGTAGATCGGTTGAGTTGTAATTCCTTCATACGTTTTCGTAAACAGCTTTTCGAAAGGCTTGCCTTTCAGTGCTGCCACCGACGCATCCACCCACTCCTCATAAGTAGGAGGGACAAATTCTTCTAATAATCTTTTTTCCATAGACATATTTTTAAAAGCCCTTTTATTAATATGTATTAATTATTATCAAACAATCGCCAAT
>JAQUZU010000011.1:0-5638 GCA_028691175.1 Candidatus Kapaibacterium sp.
CATCAGCTTTTGCTAAACAACCGACATAATCAAATCTCATTAAAACACAGTTTACACTATTACCCGAAGGCGGCATAGATTCAATATCTGTAACCGGAAAATTAAGTTCAGAGTTATCTGAACCGGTTAAGTGAGTTAAAGCAAATATTCTGTCAGAATCAGCATCATAAAATATATCATCGGAATAGTCACTTGTTTTTGATCCTAAATAGCTCTGAAAACCGAATTCCTTAGTATTATTATCGAATACTGCAAATCCAAGATCTCTTTTGCCTTGTTGATTTTGTTCTATCTGGAACGCATTTGCTGTTGGAGTAAGCCAATTTTGAGAAGAACTATTATAAATCATATAACGATTATTCGGCAATGAAATCACTCGCGGATAAAATTGATTAATCAAACTAACACTTGAGAAAGTTTTCTGAACAAATATATTATAATCGACTTGACTTGACCAGTCATCGGATAAGTCTAAGGAACAAAATACGAACTCATTATCGCCTTCGATTGAGAAATACTTATCGTTTACAGCAGTACCAAATATTCTTAATCCACCATTATCCAGCAATTCGAGAGACGAAATATCTCCTTTCCAGATGTAGGAAGAATATAGTAAAGTTGACAAATCAGGAGTTAATTTTGATACAACGGAAATTGGAGCAAAATAATCCATAGGCGGTTGCACGGCCTGACTCGGATCAAAACTATATTCAGGACATGTAATTCTGAAAGCATTATTTGTAACCGGGTAGTCCTTTGGCAAATCATAATCCATAACTCCACCACCAATAACTTCACTAATACTAATTGTCTGAGAAAAAATAATATTTCCTTGATCGTCGAATAAGAGATTATTAGGGCACTCCGTTCCATTACCGCCTAAGTATGTACCTGCCAACAGTTTACGATTGGCAAAATCAAAGCAGGAAATATATGTATTGTTGCTAAAGTTTCTGTTTTTCATATAGGCATTGTCGGTAGTCAAAATTCCGTCCGGATAAGCAAATACGTCATAAGCTACCAGATCTTGTCTAATGAAAACAACTTTTCCCCCGCGAACAGCAAAATCTTTAATACTTCCTTCTTCGTCAGTTCCTCTAAAAAATACTCCGTCTAAAACTTCAAAAGTCGAAGGGCCGATTTTAATGAAGCACTGCCCACCATAGTAAGATAATGCTAAAATCGAGTCAGCCGCCGTATTATTCATTTTGATTACATTATTATCGCCTGTACCTGAAAGTATTGTTGGCAAAGGAAGATTATTTTCAACTGCACCAAAGCAATCTCGACTTGAATAAACAGCATAAAGCATTCCATCGTCGCCGATTTTTAACAAACCACCCTTATAGTTATTTGCTTCATCCACTACAAGCGAGTCTGCAACAATAAAATTATTTTTATCTATTTTATATATAATCTTACCGGTAGCAACAGCCATGAACTGTTCATCTAAACTAACGAACGACGGCTTGTTATTATAATATGTATAAAGATCGGTATCAGAATTGATATACCTACTCTTTAGCCCGTTATTTGATGGCGAAGCCTGCAAAGACAAATTGCAAATAATTGACGCAGCCAGTAGTAAAATTGACTTTTTCATAAGACCTCCAATGATAAAAAAGAAACAATATTTTATTATTGTAAAATTAAAAAAAAACAAACAATATCCAAACTTTATTTTATTTTTCCCCAAAGAAAATGCCCGCTCAAATTGAGCAGGCATGAATTTATAATATAATTTGAAGTTTATTTGCAGAAATTATGATTATAAATCAGTAAATCATCAACTATACCGGCAAAAGATTGATAAACTGCAATAGTATATCTACAGCCTGAAGGCAAGTTGGAAATATTGAAAGTGTAGTTATTCGATACTTCTATCGGCTCGGATAAAGTATTTCCGGAAACCAGATCAACTAGTTGTGCTTTCACCGGTTTATCCGTAATCAATTCTATTGTGCTTTCTGTTCTCAAAATTTCTGTATCAGCAAAATTTGCAGCAGGAATCGCATCAAGATAACTAAATTCGAAAATATATTCAACTTTCAATTCGCACGAAGATCCATCAGGTTCGTACTCAGTCGAAGTAACGCTAACCGGCTCCAAATAATTTAATAAAGCAACGCTGATTGCAGTAGTCTGTTTGTTTCTGTTTTCGTTAGCCATATTCCAAACATTTTGCCCGTTGTAATTTACAATTTCGGGTCTTTTTCCTACATTGACAACTTTGCCGTCACACGCCCTCACTTCGACGTACACACACTTGTCATTGTAATTCCATTTTTCTACTCTGCTCATTGCTGAGCTACCTTCACACGGGAAATACTCGACGGTAGTAGTATACGTTCCGCCGTTATTTGATGGCGAAGCCTGCAAATCCGAGTAAAAACAAAGCGTTCCTACCAATACCAAAAGAACCAGAAAATTTTTCATAAAAGACCACTTTGAAAAATTATTAATAAGTAGAAAATTAACCAATAGAATTTGTACGTACTATAATTCTGTTGCGTAGTAATTTACGAAATATTACCCACTTTTCCAAATATTTTCAACATTTTTTGATTATTTATAAAAAAAAGGGCACGGCAAAAGCCGTGTCCTTATATATTATGATTTGAAATAATCGCCCTTCGGCAAGTTCATGGAACCTGTTCGGGGATTATTTCTTTTCTTTGTCTTTCATTGTTTCTACCTGAACTTCGAATTCTTTTTCGCCAACGCTTACGCGCATAACTTTTCTGTTTTCGACGTCCATAGTATTTGTAGCGCCTTTTTTGAGTTCCGGCATAGTGCTGAGTTTGCGAACTTGGCACTGCGCATTACCTTTAAGGAATATAATACCTTTGGTTTGACCGGATACTGCGATAAAGACGTTTTCTTCAGTAGTCGGAATACCTTCGTTTTCGAGTTGCTTAGTCCAATATGCAATACCCTTCTTCTCATCTCGTTCCGCGATATCAACCGGATTTTCGGTTGTTGGCTCGAGTTTGAGTTGCTCAACAGCATGTTTAACAACTTCCGGATCCGGAGCAACAGGGGTACGACCGAAATAGCCGAGAACCATTTTACCGTAGCCATCTGCTATTTTCTCCCATTTACCGGCAACAACATTATTGAATGCCTGCTGGAAGTAGAACTGCGAAACCGGAGTAACTGAAGTACCGAATCCGCCTTTAGACACAACTTCTTGCATTTCGTTAATAACAGCATCGAATTTGTCGAGCAAATCGAAATCGCGCATCATCTGGGTATTTGCAGTCAAAGCGCCACCCGGCATCGGCGAGAACGAAATAACCGGCGAAACATGAGTTGCTTCAGGCGGAATAAAGTAATCTTTCAACTGATTCTTAAAGAACTCTTCGTATTCTCTAACTTTATAGATATCAAGGCCTAAATCATAGTTTTTGCCTTTCAGAGCATGCATCAAAACAAGCAAGTCAGGCTGGCTTGTACCGCCGGAAACCGGTGCCACAGCTGTATCGAGACCATCTGCACCGCCTTCGAGAGCAGCGAGATAGCATGATATGGATACGCCGGCAGTTTCATGAGAGTGCAGGCGGATATGAGTATCTTCCGGCAAGAGTTTGCGAGCCATTTTTATTGTTTCATAGATTTTTTGCGGGCTTGAAGTACCGCTTGCATCTTTGAAGCATACACTATGATACGGAATACCTGCGTCGAGGATTGCGCGGAGTGTAGTCTCATAGAACTTAACGTCATGAGCACCGGTGCATCCCGGAGGAAGGTCCATCAAAGTAACCACTACTTCGTGCTTTAAACCGTGCTTTACGATCATCTCACCACTATAAGTAAGGTTCTGCACGTCATTCAGCGCATCGAAGTTTCTGATGGTAGTAGTACCGTGTTTTTTAAAGAGTTTAGCGTGCATCTCGATCACATCTCGCGGAGCAGTATCGAGGGCTACGGTATTTACACCGCGCGACAAAGTCTGCAAGTTTGCGTCCGGACCGGCTAATTCTCTGAATTTATCCATTATTTCAAACGGATCTTCGTTCAGATAGAATAATGGAGCTTGGAATCTGGCACCTCCGCCAAATTCAAGGTGAGTCAGCCCGGCATTGCGAGCGGCTTCGATACACGGAGAAAAATCTTCAAATTTTACTCTTCCGCCAAATACCGACTGGAAACCATCGCGCATGGAGGTATCCATGATGTCAATGAATTTTTTTGCCATGTTTTTATTTTCGTTTTTTATTTAACATACACAATATTTTAGTCTATTAAATTGCCCTTTTTGACTTAAGTAATAAAACCTGTCTCATGGACAAAGCAAAAGCATATAAATTTACGGAATTATTTTTAAATATCATAATTTTAATTTTTTTCGAAAAAATTAATTTATAACAGAATTATTTTGCGGATTGCATCTGTATTAATATCGCTTGAGATTTCGACGAGTATTATTTTTGCGGTAAATCCTTCGAGCAAATATTCTCCGGAAAAATCTCCACTATAGAGCAAATTCCCAAGCAAATCATAAATACGCAACCTGTTATACTGCACTGTGTTTGCCAAAGATCCAGTCAAATTCCTATTATCAAAAGACAATATTTTGGTCATTCGATTGTATTTTATCGATAAATTTTTTACAATTTCTTTTACGGACGAATATCGGAACGCATCGGACATTGCTTTGCAACCATTTTTTGCAGTTATTTCCACGCGATATTCGCCTTCGTGCTTGAGCACAATCGACTTCAACGTATCGCCGGACAAAACAGCACCATCCAAATACCATTGATATGCCGGAGCGACAATCATACACTGCAGAAGACTGTCCTGACGCCCGATTATGGGCTTTTGAGGCGACGCCTTTGCGAGAACGGTCAACGTATCCGAGTAGCCGTAAAATCCCTCCGAATTAGTTACACGCAACCAGTATTCTCCGGCGGCAGTAATTGCAATTTCGCGATTGGTCGAACCGTCAGACCACAAGTATGCAGGAAATTCGTCTTCCGACGAAAGCAGCAAAGTATCGCCCCTACAAAGCAAATAAGGACTCGAAATGCCAAAACTGAAAGTAAAATTTTCGCCGACTGAAATCGCTACGTTTCCGGAACTTGCAATGCAACCGTAAATATTTGTAGCGGTACAAGCGACAGTGCCGGGAGATGTCTCTGCCCAAGCAACCGTTATTCTCGGCGTCCCTGCTCCGGAAACGATCTCGCCTCCTGCAACCTCCCAGAAATACGTTATATTCTCATATTCGGGAACAGAGTACGTAGATTGGCTGTTTTTCAGCACGCCACGCGGACCGGCAATAGAAATTTCCGGCATTTCTGCAACTTCTATATGAATGCTGTCCGAGAATGAATTTCCGAGGACATCATATCCGGTGATGCGATAATCGCAGGTTGATTCGGGCAAGATGACATAAACGCTGTCAGATATTTTTGTTACGCCATACTCCGGAACAAATTCAATGCTCGGTGTGCCTACAAAGTCGCCAGAAAAGGATAACTTAACCATAACAGAATCGCTTTGGCAGAGGTATAGATTGTTTTTGCTTAGTTCAAGTCCGCCGACGAGTTCAATTTCGAACGAGAGAGGTTCAAGATATCGCATTACTTTTATGTTTGAAAGGAAAATATTCTGTCCGCCCAATTGATCACCC
>JAQUZU010000011.1:5738-26934 GCA_028691175.1 Candidatus Kapaibacterium sp.
GCATTACCGGTCGAATCGAGTGCAACTCCCTGTGCCATATCGTCATCTATTCCACCAATATTAGCGGCAAAATACAAAGCCGAAGCCGTGGCATTGAATTTTGTAACAAATATATCGTACTTGTTGTTTTGTCTGTTCCTGACATTACTCTCCGGGAACCATTGCGTATATGGAAAATCTCCGTCTTCGGTGGAATATCCGGTTATAATCGGTTCATCTGCCTCATTTAGGGCAACAGAGAGAGCGTAATCGTCTTTGTCGCCGCCAATTGTGGTAGAATAGATCATTCGCCGCCCATCAGCACTGATTCGGCATAAAAAAGCATCATAGCCGGCATTTCCGGTTGTATCAAATACTCCTTCTGTACGCGGGAAAGTAGAACGCGACGCCGTATAGCCGGTAACAATATAATCTCCATTCGAAGCTATTACAAAATCTTTTGCGTAATCGTCCCAATATCCGCCCCAAAATGTCGAGAAAATTAGTTCGCCCACCGGAGAGAATTTCGCCAAAAAACAACTTGAATAGCCGTACGGAGCAGATTTATTAATCGTGCAATAAGCGGAGTCTGTTGTCGGAAAATCAACCGACGCGGTCGAACCACAAATAATGACATTTCCAAGCGAATCCACACGCAGGCACTCTGCCTCGTCCAAGGCCTCGCCGCCCAGAATATTCGAAAATATCACGTCTTCTTGCCCTGCAATTGCAAGTGCAGGCATAAGTATTGCAATAATAGAAATGATTACAAAATATATGCGCATCATGTTGATTACCTGCTTCTTTTACATTTTGCAGATAGACGATACTGCAAAGAAAATATTGCAGATAGTCAGACATCAACGCATCGCACCAAATAGAAATCCGGTTGCGCCGGCAAAACTGAACCACGGAAAGTAAAAAATAACCGCTTAAAATTATTCATTATTTTCGTATATTTGTATATTAGAGTTTGTACAATATGTTTTTCGGAAAGATATATGAAACTTTTTACATTGCTTACAACTTTTGTTTTTTCGCTTTGCACGGTTTTTTCTCAACAAATAGTAATAAGCGAATATCATGATATTCAGGCGTCGGCAAACGGCGAATGGACAGAACTCTTGGTAACAGCGGACGGGACAAACCTTGCCGGCTGGATCCTTCGCGATAATAACAGCACAGACTATAGGCGGTGGTATGGCGGAATTCGTTTCTTAGATGTTTCTCTATGGCAGAACTTAAAGCGCGGAACAATAATAGTAATCCAGCACCGCGAGGCAAGCGGGTATCCGTATGACCTCGATCCTACGGACGGATATATCGAAATTGCAGCGACAAACACGGCTTTTTTCGAACGCTATACGCCGGATCCGGATCCTGACCCTACTCGTCCTTGGGAAGACAAAGCACTAAGTATCGCAGAAGCTTGCGATATTCTGGAATTAATAAACGCAAGCGGTGAGCACATGCACTCGCTTTCGCACAATGCTAACCGCGAATACGGTATCTGGCGGGAATTACCGGAGCCCAAACCTAATTATACCGGAACACTTGCGCCACGACATTCAATCGCAATCGCACCGGGAGCGGATATCAACGCATATCTCGGAACAGGCGGAAATACACAAATAAGGACTTTTGATCAAAATGCTTTAACCTTAGGCTTGCCGAATGCGCCGGAGAACTCGCTTTTCTGGCGTAAATTACGCGAGCCAAACTGGAGCAGCCCAAGTCTTTCCATAAACGTTCAGGCAGACGGGAACCATCTTTCTTGGAATGCAAGTACAGACGTTAATACAAGTTTCTGCGGATATATGATAATCAGATACAAAAAAAGCGAAGTCGCGGCTGTTCAAGTTCCACAGGACGGCTTGATTTATAATGCCGGCGACGTTCTCGGTGCAGCAACAGTAATCGATAACGTACCGAACGCAACTGCTTACATTGATCGCTCAGACTTGCCGTGCGGCGAGACATACGAATATCGCGTATATGCGTATAGATTTAATTCCGGCAATTACGAACTCGAAACAATCGAAGCAAACGCCCGCGGGCGTCAATACAACCAAACAAATTTCGCAACGGCAGAGTTCGACAAGGTCGCTCCGGAACACCCGGCACTTACAGTAACGCCAAGCACAACTATCTGCGCCGGCGAAACCGTTACTTTAACGGCACATGTAACCGGCGAAACATATACATATTCCTGGTTGCTAAATAATCGAACAATCACCGGAGCAACAGAGAAAACCTACACTCTCGACAAATCAGGCACATACAATGTTATAATTCACGACGAAGCAACAAATTGCAACGTTATCTCCGATCCGGTTAAAATCACGGTGATTGATTATCCAACCATTAAAATGACACTCGACGGTGTTGAAATCAAAAACGATACTACAGTCATCATTTGCAAAGGCGACGGCAAAATTCTAAAAGGAATCGGCAACAGCACAAAATTTGAATGGTATTCGAACGGCGACCTCTCAAACACCGGAAAAGAAAATTTTGTAATTTCGAAATCCGGCGAATATTATCTCTCCGCCATAAACGAAAATCTATGTCGCAGCAATTCGCCGAAAGTAACCCTGGTAGTAACCGAACCGAAATATGAAATTACGCCTTCAACTCTTACGTTTGAATTATCCTCTACGGAATCGTCCACAACGAAAACGATACAAATCAAAAACACCGGCGAATTCGATTTAGTATTCACTTCAATCACTAACTCGGATAATTTCGAGGTAATCTCTCCGGAAGCACCATATATCATTCCGGCGGGTGCCACTGCCGAATACACAATTCGTTTTCTCCCGCAGACCTCAGGCGACTTCGCAGAAACAATTTCGTTTCTTCCGGAGTGCTCGAACGATGCATTCGAACTTGCTTTAACAGGACACAAAGATGCTTCGATTTTATCGACAAACCGCTCAATTATTAACTTCACCAATATCGTATATTGCGAAGAAAATCTAAACCGCGAAGAAACAATCACGCTTGAAAACATTGGAACAGATCCGATTACAATTTACAAACCAAGCATCGAAGCCCCGTTCTCCGTCGACGACAGCGACTTACCTGTTACAATCAACAACGGAGAACTCAGAGCTATTACGATTCGATTCAATAATACCGATGCCGGCACGTATCACCAAGATATGTATATTCCGTATTCAATAGGTCAGGGCACTATGGACTCATTGCTCGTTTCGTTGAACGGAACTATCTCCGAGCCTAAACTTGAGTTTCCGCAGACTAAATTTAAAATAACATCTTTCTCTGTCGATGTCAATACGCAAAATCTCGAAATTACCGTAAATAACACCGGAGACACAGATATTACAATCGAAAAACCGAACGATTTAGACGGACTTACTTTCGCTAATCTTCCGCTGACAATTCCTGCGGGCAAGAGCGAGACAATTCAATTGACCATTTCTATCGGAACAAATACGGAGAAAGCATTCGCTTTTACTCTAAATGCAACTCCATGCGACATTAACACGGAAATCAGCATAAACTGCTCTTCGAACGGATATAATTTAAGTTCAAACAACATTAATCTCGGCTATGTAGTAAATTGCCCGACCGGCGGAGCGACAGCGAACTACGAAGTCGTTCTTCGCTCATTCGGCACCACTTCGGAAGCCGCAAGTATTTCTGAAATTAAGCAGGGCGAGCATTTCACATTTGATATCCACGACGGTGCTACAATTTCGGACACCCTTCTTCTTCCGATAAACTTTTCGGCAAACGAAGCCGGCACATATAACGAAACAATTTCTTTTACTCTGTTACCATCGCAACAAGTTTTTACTATTAATTTGTCATGCGAAGTAATTGATCCGAAACTTACATTCTTCAGTGAATTTTATATGCCGGACGCGGAATTAGGAACTTCCTCCACGAAAGGACTGAGAATACAAAACAAAACTCAGGTTGAAGTAACGTTGGTCAGTATCACGGAGGTTTATCCGCCATTTTCTTTAGATGAGACACAGACTTATCCGCAGACACTTCCAACAAACGGCGAATGGGCAGCAAACTTTATCTATACACCGACCACAGAAGGCTCGCACCGTTCGACCGCAAAGCTGACATTTAAAGCCGGAGATTGTACTTTCGACAGCACTATCACAATTGAGGGTTCAACCGGCGAAACAAGCGATATTCCGCTCGCACTCACTTTCAACGCTCCAAATAAAGTAAATGTAGGCACAACAGTAAATATTCCGGTTCAGATGGAAATTGATACTACCGGCGGCAATGTTTCATACGTTGTTGCACGCATTACGCATGTAGAATTTGATCTCGAATACAACGAGTCGGTTGTTACTCCGATCGGAATAATTCAGGGACAGAGTATTTCCGCCTCGAACTACAAGGTAGAAAAAATCTCACCGAATTTATCGCATTGCAGTTTAGATATTGCTGAACCTGAAAGCATGAGCGACGGCGTATTTTTCAACATTCGGTCGCGCATACTCTGGGGAAACGACAATAAGTTCACGTATATACTTAAAAATGTTACTTACACTGCAAATTCCACAATTCTGACAGAAGGCGATTCTGCAACAATCGAAGTAATCGGCGATTGTGCATTTGACACAGGGTTGATCGAAGTAGGCGGTTCGGCAAGTTTATCCGTAATTCCGCAAAATGATGAGATAAAAATCAATTACATTCTTGCAGTAGAAGATCGCTCAACGCTCGAAATAATTAACTCTGCCGGCGAAACAGTATTTCTGAAAGACGTTTCCGGCAAGCGTGGCAGTTATTCGGTTACAGAAAAGATTCCGGCTGCCGGGGCTTATATTGCGATTTTACGCAGCGGAAACTTCCCGCAAATCGTTAAATTCATAATAAAGTAAGATATTTTTGAAATAATTGAACAAAGTTAGTTCAAAGTTAGTTATTTTTGTAATCGTAAAATATGTAAAATTTGATTTAAATAAATCATAAGGATATAATAATGAAAAAAATACTTGTTACCGGTGCGTTGGGTCAGATTGGCTCAGAATTAACTGTTGCACTCAGACAAAAATATGGCGAAAGCAATGTAATTGCAACTGATGTAAGACCGAATAACAAAGCCACTTTGGCAAACGGTCCTTTCCATATCGCAGATGTGTGCAATCCGGGAACATTGGCTGAAATCGTAAATAAAGAAAAAGTCGACACAATCTTCCACTTGGCTGCAATTTTGTCTGCACGTGGCGAAAAAGATCCGCAATTCTGCTGGAATATTAACATGGGCGGTTTGATGAATATTCTCGAACTCGCTCGCACAAACGGCGTTAAAGAAGTTGTTACACCGAGTTCAATGGCTGTATGGGGACCGAACGCTCCGCAATTCAACACTCCGCAAGAATCTGCTTTAAAACCGACTACAATGTACGGCGTTACTAAAGTATGCGGCGAACGCGTTTGCGATTATTATGTACAGAAATACGGTTTGGATTGCCGCGGCTTGCGCTATCCGGGCATTATTTCTTCTGAAACTCTGCCGGGCGGCGGTACTACCGATTACGCCGTAGAAATTTTCTACGATGCAGTAAAAACTCACCGCTATTCATGCTTCTTAAGCGCAGAATCCACTCTGCCGATGATGTATATGCCGGACTGTATTCACGCTACAATTTCTTTGGCTGAAGCAGAATTCAAAAACTTGAAACACCACAGCGATTTCAACGTTGCCGCTTTCAGTTTTAATCCGAAAGAATTAGCAGAAGTAATCAAGAAATTTATGCCGGACTTCCAGATCGAATATAATCCGGACTTCCGTCAGGCAATCGCTGATTCTTGGCCGAAATCTATCGATGATTCTGCCGCTCGCGAAGAATGGAACTGGAAGCCTAAATATGATATTGAAACAATGACTAAAGACATGCTCGAAATTCTTACCAAGAAACACGCTGCAGGTCTTATATAAGTCCGTTAATATAAAGTAAATATATAACCGCACACGCAAATGTGCGGTTTTTTTTATCCTTCCACTATTTTTATCTCTTCGTCCGTAAGACCATAGAGTTTATAGACTAAGCGGTTGATTTCCGCGTCGGTGGAGGCAATCTCTGCTTGGAGTTCGAGGCAGGCGGATTTGCTTGCGTCGAAGGCGTCGTTCCATTCGACTTGGTCTTTTAGGGCGATTTTGGCTTTTGTGCCGTCGCTTGTTTTTAGTTTTGACACTTCTTTTAGGAAGGCGGCAAAGTCCAGCGTATAGAAGTTTTGCAGGGCGGTAGAAAGTTTTTCTATGTGCAGGTTGTTTTCCACAAGGCGCGTAAAGTTTGCAAATTGCTTTTGAAGGCGCTTGTTTAGAGACAGCATTTTATCGGCAAGGTCTACAAATGGTTGTTGAGCGGTTAGAGAGATTGATTTTATTGGTAATAATCCAATATCTTTTGGATTTATTTTTGGAAAAATATCTTTACATAAATTAGGTAAAACAATACTTCCAAACCAACTTAATAAACTTGAATTAGTTAGCGCAAGAAGAAATTTTAAATTAAATTCTTTATTATGTATTAATTTAAACGGAGATATACTATGTCCATAATAGGCTTTTTCTGTATAAAACTGGACTTGTAGAGTTTTATTTTTACCGGGTATTTCTCTAAACAATAATCTTTCACCTTCAAAAAACTTTGGATCTCTTGGTGCTGCTAACCAAGTTCCATAACTAAGCCATTCTCCACTCCAAGTATCTGAATATCTTGAAATATCTTTTCCATCTAACCAATGTTCATAAGTATTATCTAGTCTTTTCTTTTGATGATAGACACGATTCTTTATAGTTTCTTTTGACTGCCCCCTGTAACTATCATACGGTGTGATACCTTGTATTACTTCTCCTATACTACCTAGCGAAAGTGAATTATCATTAATTTTATTTATAATTCCTTTTTTTAACGGATTAACTTGAAAATATACTTGTAAAGTTTTTTCATCTATATAATCTGCTTTACTTACGATAAATCCTTGAGTTAAATTGTTTCTAAGAAAGAAAAAATCACTTTTTTCTTTCTTCTGTATTTTAAAACTACAAGTATTAACTACTGCATCAAAAAAAACATTTTCACCAAAAATAACCAATGATTGAAAATCATTCTGTAAAAAAACAATTTTCCTTATTTCAATACATTCACTTAAGGTAAGCCATAATTGAGGAGTAATGAATTCGATTAAGCCATTTGCTTTTGCAAGAGAAATTGCTTTTTCTATAAAATATACATAACTTTCAAATTTATACTTATACGATTTATAGTAAACTTTAATAAAGTCTTTTTCTTTTTCATTAAAGCTTGCACCATACGGCGGATTGCCAATAACGACATCGAAACCGGCGTTTTCAAATACCTGCGGAAATTCCTTCTTCCAGTCGAACGCCTTCTCTCCCGCTATTTCGGGGTCGTCTATCAGGCTGTTTCCGCACTTGATATTGTTCGAGAGAGTCGAGAGTTTGCGGTGTGGTTTTGCAGTACGCAGCCACAGGCTCAGGCGGGCAATTTCGACGCTTTCCTCGTTTATATCAACGCCGAACAGGTTGTTTTCGAGAATAGAGTTTTCGACTTCGCGGAATACGAATCCGCCGCCCAGGACTTTTGCGTTCATTTCGTCGATTAACTTGTGTTCATCGATCAGGAAACCGAGAGCAGCATTCAGGAAAGCGCCACTCCCGCAAGCGGGGTCGCAAACAGTAAGCTTTAGCAAGCGATTGCGATATTCTTCCAGGCGGTCAATTAATTTGCGTTTTTCGGTGTCGGAGCGTTTTGAGTCGCTAAAATAATCTTTTTCGCATATTCCGAGTTCACTTTTGATTTCTGTACAAATCTTTCCGACAGTGTTTTCCACAATGTATTTCGTAATATATTGCGGAGTATAGAAAACGCCGTCCTTTTTTCGTTTGCCGATATTTTGAGGTGTTGCGGTATTTCCGCTTGTAATAGAATTCGAAATTTCCTCAATCTCTGTAAGCGAATTTTCAAAAATATGCCCAAGAATATTTACGTCAACTTCACTCGCAAAATCATATTCAGCCAGAATATTCGTATTTTCAACAAGTACTTCGTCGTCAATTATCAGAGCATCTAAAATCTCGTCCGACTTGAAGAGTCCGCCGTTATATGCAAAAACTTCGAAATCTTTCCCTTTGTATCCGGTGTTCAAATATTCGAAATACTGCTTTAATCGGTCATAGAACGGCCGGTAAGCGTCTAATTCGCGGAGTTTGTTCCATTGATCAATTATTATTCGAATAGAATTCGGAGTCAATAAACCGCGATCTTCGGCGAACAATATAAACAGAAGCCGGTCTAATAACTTCTGAGATTTTTTGAAGAGAGTCAGCTTATCGGCTACCTGCAAATTTTCATCATGACTGCAGATATTATCGAAGAGAATACGCTTAAATTTTGAGTAATCTTTGTAGAGTTTCAGAGTTACGTCGTTTTCGCTGCTTACGGATTTATTTTTCAAATCTTTCGGAATATTTCGTCTGATACTCTCGAAAGACAGGCTGATCCATAACTTTTTGAATTCTTCTTCGCATAAATCAAACAGATTAAATTCTTCGAATTCAACTGCATCATCAATATAGAAACGCAATTTTTCGAAGTTCGAGATAATCACGTAAATTGCATTTTTATTTCGGCTTTTATATCCGAAAGCCTGTTGCTCGACTTTTGATAAATCGCTTGTTTTATGATCTTTAAGTTCAATCACTCCGATTACTTTTTCATCAACAATAATTGCACCGTCGGCTTTTTGAGCGTTGCCTTCGTTTTTTTGCTCTGTAATGAGGTTGTAATTCGGATCCGGATTTAATGTATATCCCAGAATTTTAACAAATAATTCCCGCAAAAATCCCTCTTGGAATTGTTCTTCTTTGCTTAGAATAATGTTTTCTTGCACTTCCGGATTTAAGAAATAGGATTTATATGCTTGAAATTTTTCGGCAATCAGGTTATTGTCGAGCGATTTAGCGTATTCATTAATAATCGTTTGTTGGAACAGCGGCATATTCGGTAACTCCAAACTTGATAAAAAAAAAGACAATGCAAGTCATTGTCTTTTTGTACCGAGGGAGGGATTTGAACCCCCGACACGCGGATTATGATTCCGCTGCTCTAACCAACTGAGCTACCCCGGCACGATTGTGCAAATTTGAAAGCGAATAAAAAGAGTACCGAGGGAGGGATTTGAACCCCCGACACGCGGATTATGATTCCGCTGCTCTAACCAACTGAGCTACCCCGGCTTTCTGTTTCTATGTCAACGCTCTCAATTTGAGAATACAAAATTATGCAATTTCTTTAACACTTGCAAGCACTTTTTCATACTTTTCGCACTTTTTTTTGATTTGTTTAACGGAATCATACGGGATCATAAATTGCCCGAGGAAATTCGCGTCATATCCTCTGTTCCCATGAAAATCAGATCCTCCGGTCGGAATCAGGTCAAATTTTTGTGCAACTTTTCGATAATGATTAACCATTTTCGGATTATGCGAGGGATGAATAATTTCAATTGCATCTAATCCGTATCCGATAATTTTTTCTATTACCGGAAGAGAAATTGTTTTTCCCGGATGTGCTAAAGACGAAATTCCGTGTGCCTGTCTGATGAGTTTAATCGCTTGCGAAACCGGGAAATTCACTTTCGGCACGTATGCAGAACAACCGGTTCCGATATACAGAGTAAATGCTTCTTTGATTGAATCTACGTATTCGTGGTTAAGCATTGAATGAGCGATGTGCGGACGAGTAATCGGAGATTTTCCGGCGAGTTCGACAATTTCGTCAAAATCGAGAATTACATCACGTTCTGCCAATTTTTTTACAATTTCTTTTGCACGAGTCAAGCGATTTATCCGGCACACCTCCATAAACTCCAAAAGATTGCAGTTGTCAATATCGAATTCATACCCCAAAATATGATATTCCACGCCGTCTTCGTGTGCACTTAATTCAACGCCCGGTATGACTTCAATTCCGTATTTAGCCTGCAATTCAAGTGCAACTTTGCAGCCTTCAATCGTATCGTGATCAGTAATCGCACATGCACTTGCACCGATATATTGCAATCGCGAGAGTACTTCTTCCGGGGCAATTTCGCCGTCAGAATATGTTGTATGAATGTGCAGATCTGTTGATGGTTCCATCATTTAATTTGAAAGCCCCACAAATTCCTTTGCAGGGCTTCCGCTAATTATTTCAATATTTCGTTGATTGTATTTTGTATGTCTTCAAATTTTACTGTATGGCGTTCGCCGGAAATACGGTTTTTAATTTCAACCATTCCCTGCTCGAGGTTTTTCTTGCCGACAATGATTTGCACCGGAACACCTATTAAATCGGCATCGTTAAATTTAATTCCGGCAGAGTCCTCGCGATCGTCATAAATAACTTCAAAGCCTGCCTCGTTTAATTGTTCATAAAGCGAGTCCGCGTATTCTTTTACATTTTCGAATTTAGCCGGGCTGAGCGAAAGAATATGTACCTGATACGGAGCAATTTCTCCCTCCCACTTTATACCGTTATCATCAAAATGCTGTTCGATATAGCATGCCATAATACGTTCAACTCCGATACCGTAGCTACCCATAATGATCGGATTTTTCTTGCCTTCAGCATCGAGGAATTCAGCACCGAGCGCCGATGAATATCTTGTACCGAGTTTGAAGATATGTCCGAGTTCAATTGCTTTTACTACTCTGAGCGGTTTGCCGCAAACCGGGCAAGGCTCGCCAACCGTGATTGTGCGCAAATCATAAAACTCGGTAATTTTTGTATCACGATCAAAATCAATGTTGCGTAAATGGAAGCCGTCTTTGTTTGCACCTGAAACTAATCCGTTTGCATGCTCAAGCAGTTTATCGGCAATCATTCTGATATTGGTTTTCAAATTAATTGGTCCGATTGAGCCGTGGCTCGCACCGGTAAATTCTTCGAGTTCTTCAGCGGTAGCCGGACGCAAATTATTCGTCCCGAGCACAGCCTGCAATTTTTCTTCATTCATTTCATCGTTGCCACGCATGAAGATCACTATCGGCTTGCTATCTGCGATATATACAACAGATTTGGCACATCTTTCTTCCGGAAGTCCGAAATGCTCGACCAAGTCATCAATCGATTTTGAATTCGGAGTTGCAAACTCTTCAACTTCAGGATTTGCTTCGAGACGTCCGACCGGCTGTATACCGGAAGTTGCAACTTCGAGATTTGCGGCATATCCGCAATGGTCGCACAAAGCGCAAACGTCCTCGCCGGAATTAGATTCAACCATAAATTCCTGTGATCTTTTGCCGCCCATTGCACCACTTGACGCCCCAACAACAAAGAATTTAATACCGCAGCGTTTGAAAATTTGCTGATATGTTTTATAATGTTTTTCGTACGCTTCGTCCAGGCCTTCCCAAGTGGAATCGAGGGAATACGAATCCTTCATAATAAATTGTCTGCCGCGCAAAATACCGGATTTCGGGCGGGCTTCATTGCGGAATTTCGTCTGAATCTGATACCAAACCTGCGGCATGTCCTTGTATGATTTGATGTGTTGCGAAGCATGAAAAGTCATTATTTCTTCGTGAGTTGGCGCAAGTACCAGTCCGTCGCGATTTTTAATGTGAAACATTACGTCGCCCATTGCTTCAACGCGGTTGGTCTGTTCCCATATTTCAATCGGGTTTAGAGCCGGCAGGAGAAATTCCTGAGCACCGATTTTATTCATTTCCTCGCGAATTATTTCAGTAACTTTTTGCATAACCCGTACACCCAACGGCAAAAGCGAAAAAACGCCTGCTGCGAGTTGGCGAACCATTCCGGACTTCACCATTAAAATGTGCGAAGGAATTTGTGCATCTGCTCCAACTTCTTTCAATGTCGGAATAAAATTTTTACTTAATCTCATTGTTTATATTCTTTATATTGGTAATAGTTTTCAATTTTGGCAAATAATATTCACGCGAAAATACGAAATATTTTGCTAATAAACAAATTGTCAAAGTATATGATATGTAGCAAATTTCGTCAAAAAAAATATCAAAGACGTAAAAAACGATTAGAAACAATTTCGATATTGAAGTTCGGTCCCATTGTATTATTTTATTCATTAATTGCAAATATTTGAAAAAATAATCGTAATTTTGCGATTTAACAGAATCGCAAAATTTTATTTCAAATACAAAATGCTTCCAAACAATGCAACATTCGATACAACCGATTTAATGACGATTTTCTCACCGGAGAAATGCAGAAATTTCGGTAATTTTTCAGCATGTACGGGCATATCAATTGATACCCGGGACATCGCTAACAGTAATATTTTTATAGCGCTAAAAGGTGAAAAGCAAGACGGGCATTCACGCATTGCCGAAGCATTCGAACGTGGTGCGGCAGCGTGTGTGGTTTCTGATGTTTGGTATCGTGATAACTCCACATATTATCCGGATAAATCATTTATTACAGTTGATGACACCTTAAAAGCACTGGGTGATATTGCGAATTTTCATCGCGAACGCTTCAATATTCCAATTGTTGCAATCGGCGGTGCAAACGGAAAAACGACTACAAAAGAGATTACGTCACATATTCTCGCAAAAAAATATAATCTGCTGAAAACTTTCGAAAACTTTAACAATCGTCTTGGTGTCCCGTTAATGTTGCTACAGTTGACTAACGAGCATGAAGTCGCTGTCCTCGAAATGGGCACGAGCGAGCCGGGCGAAGTTCAGATTTTAGCGCAAATGATCGAGCCGACAATCGGCTTAATCACAAATATTGGCGAGGAACATCTAGAAAATTTAATAGACTTAGACGGCGTTGAAATAGAAGAAACTGCCCTCTACGGATATTTAATAAAAAGTGGCGGGCTTGCACTCATCAACGCAGACGACGAACGCCTTTATCGCTATTGCAAAGTTATCGAGCACGGTTTTCTCTATGGTAATGTGGAATCTCAGAATAATTTGCAGGCGGCGACCGAACTTGATTCTACTCTTACGCCGACAATCTCGATGAAATATGACGGCAAAGAGACACAAATCACGTTAAAAACACGCGGTTATACGACAGCACTTAACGCAACGGCTGCAGCGGCAGTTGCGTTAAATCTTGGTTTTACGCTCGATGAAGTCAAATCGGCACTTGAGTCTTTCGAAAATAACGGCAGTTTTAACCATAGTTATGGTCGCATGGCAGTCGATACATTCGGAAAAGCAATACTGATTAACGATTGCTATAATGCAAATCCGAATTCGATGACCGCTGCACTCGAAGTTCTAAATTATTTAGCGACTGACGGACGGAAACATATAATTTTAGGTGATATGCTTGAACTCGGAGATGCAACCGAGGAGGCACACCGTCGAATTCTCGAACTTGCCTGCTCAAAAGGCGACAAAGTTTTTCTTTATGGAAAATATTTCGCGAAAGCGGCTGCCGAACTCGGTAATTCGAAAGCAACAGCATTTGATTCACATGAGGATTTATGCCGTGCTTTGACTGAAATTTCGCCTGCAAACAGCGACGTTTTCCTTGTAAAAGGGTCGCGCTCGATGAAAATGGAAAACATAGTAAATCACATTGTTTCACATCTAAACGCCATAAAATAAGGGAGTTATATGTTCTATTTACTGGCAAACTGGATAAAATCATTTGCAGATTTTCCCGGACAGGGATTATTTCAGTACATCACGTTTCGTGCGGCAGGAGCGGCAATCACGGCACTGCTGGTAAGCGTAATATTTGGTCCGCGAATTATCAAATATTTAAAGAGTAAACAGATAGGTGAACAAGCGAAGCTCGAACTCACCACGGTCGGCTTGCACCAAGACAAAACCGGCACACCGACAATGGGCGGTTTAATTGTTTTGCTGGCACTGCTTTTGCCTACATTGCTTTGGGCAGACATTTGCAATATATATGTAGTTTTAATTTTCCTGACCACTGCAATTCTCGGCGGAGTGGGATTTTTAGACGACTATTTAAAAGTCATAAAAAAGAAGAAAAATGGTTTAGTCGGCAAATATAAAATTGTCGGTCAGGTTTGTGCCGGATTGTTGATCGGCTGCACGGTTTACTTCTTTCCGGACTTGTTCTCTACCGGGTTCGACAGCATTAAATCTATGACTACAATACCATTTACGAAGAATTTTAATTTAGATTTCGGTATTTTATACATTCCGATGGTGATTTTCGTTCTGACCGCAACTTCGAATGCAGTGAACCTTACAGACGGCTTGGACGGCTTGGCAATCGGCACAGTCGGAATCGCAGTTCTTGCACTTGCGTTAATCGGTTACTTCTCCGGAAATACAATTTTTGCTCAATATTTAAACATTATTTATTTGCCCGGCAGTGGCGAACTGACCGTATTTTCGGCGGCGACTCTTGGTGCGGCACTGGGATTTTTATGGTACAATTCATATCCGGCACAAGTTTTCATGGGCGATACCGGTTCGCTCGCTTTGGGCGGAGCAATCGGTGGCTTGGCAATTTTGCTTAAAAAAGAATTCCTGCTTCCAATTCTCGGCGGCGTATTTTTCGCAGAAACAGTATCAGTTATAATTCAAGTTTCCTACTACAAATACACCAAAAAGAAATACGGCGAAGGACGTAGAATTTTCAAAATCGCCCCGCTTCATCATCATTTTGAGAAGTCAGGCTGGCACGAATCGAAAATCGTTACCCGCTTTTATATTGTAGCAATTATTCTTGCAATTTTGACTATGGCAACTTTCAAAGTAAGATAGAAAATCACTCTGAAAAGAATACGATTGATTTTATCGATTTTTCATCATTTTGTATAAAAATATGGCTTCTACAATTCAAATATTCGGCACGAAAAAATCTTTAGACACTCAAAAGGCTGTTCGATTTTTTAAAGAACGCAGTATAAAAACACAGTTCGTAGATTTAACGGAAAAAGCACTCAGCAAAGGCGAATTAACCGCAATTGCCCGGAATATTCCGCTTGAAGATTTGCTCGATACAGAAGGAAAGCAATTCAAAAAACGCAATCTGCAGTTCATGACATACGATCTTGAAAGCGAATTACTCGAAGATCCGTTGCTGTTAAAAACTCCGATTACCCGCTTTGGTCAAAAAGCCGCACTTGGCGTGCAGCCGGAAATTTGGAAAAAATGGATTGAAGAAGCCAAATAGATTATGCAAACGAAATTGCAACAAAAAGCCAAAAAAATCATCGCAATTTTAAGCGAAATGTATCCGAATTCTACAATTGCACTCAATTTTAATTCGCCGTTTGAATTGCTGGTAGCAACAATTCTTTCAGCCCAATGCACCGATAAGCGCGTAAATATTATCACCGAAGAACTTTTTCAGTACTGCCGTACTCCGCAAGATTTCGCTTGTATTCCGCAAGAAGAACTCGAAAAAGCAATTTTTTCTGCCGGATTTTACAAAAATAAAGCCAAAAACATTAAGGCTGCAGCAGAAATGATACTCGAAAAATTTGCAGGGGAAGTGCCGGACACAATGGAAGAATTGCTCGAACTGCCCGGGGTAGGCCGCAAAACTGCTAATGTAGTTCTCGGTCACTGCTTCGGAAAACCGGGAATCGTAGTAGATACACACGTCGGACGAATCGCCCGGCGACTCGGTCTCGCCCAAGGAAATACACCGGAAAAAATTGAATTTGAACTGATGAAAGTAATTCCGCAAAGCGAATGGATTCGCTCAAATCACTTGATGATCGATTTCGGGCGGGCAATCTGCTCATCGCAAAATCCGAAATGCAATAAATGCTTGCTAAGCACTTTATGCAATTTCAGGAAAAAATAGTTGCAATACCGCACGATATGCCTCTACTTTTTTTGCAAATGCAAGCGGATAAGCACGCGACGAGGACGGAAGACGATAAAAGCGACACGTTGAAACCTCAATGCGCGTCTCGCAACCAATTTCTTTAACCGGCAGATGCGTTACTATTTCCACATAATCATTAATTTTAGGCACGGCAACTTTCAGAGTTTCCGCTAATTGCACGGTTGCCTTCTCCCCCGTTGTAATAATTGCCTTGCATTCGGGCAATTTTTCCAGCAGTTTTCTTACATTGGTCGGTTCGACAATTTCGAGAAATTGATCGGACGCGTTCCCTTTCAGCCTGCGAACTTTCGTTGCCGTATCAAAAATCGCAATTCCCGCACGATTGCAGAAGGCAATTATCGCCTCATAATCAAAACTTTTTCCTACAACAAATTTTTCTTTTTCATTATAGAATACCCGCCCCAAAATTCTCCACATGTCATTTTGCAGATTCGGATAAAAAAATTCCATACTCCAGCGTTTATGCGGAGGGGGAAAACTGCCCAACAACAAAATTTTCGCATTTGGCGGCAAAAACGGCTTCAAAGGATGAATTTCAATCTCGTTCGGGTTCATAGGTCTAGCGGTTAAATTTATAATCAATATTTGCTTTGCGTGCCTGCGACATTTGCAAAGCACGTTTTATATGATACCGCACACCGTCTTTCACAAAATTTGCTCCGGTTTGATGAAAACAAAACGTAACTCCGGCAGAAACGCACTGCTCTCGCAAGTTCAACACCCAGCGATAGTCGCACGTCCGGGCATAATATCCGGATTCTCCGCCGACCGAAACCTCATCAATTGAAGAATCAAGATATGTCGACAAATCAACAGCCTCCAGAATCGGTGCTACTATTATCAAGCGATGTTTTATCGGAATACTCTTGAAAATCGGCAACCTATAGTCCGCACGATCTTGATTTTCGGTGGTACAACCGATAATTACGTTTTCATATCCGTCCCCCCAATCGCTCGGTAAAACCGCTTCGACACGATCGATTCGTTTCGTAAAAATCAAAAAATTCAAATCGCTGCGACGGCGGATTATCTCCCACGCAATTTCGCGAGATTTATCTGCCTCATCAAGAAAAAAATCAGAGGTGAAACACGTAGAAACCAGCGTGCCGGACGGAATTTTATACGATTTATTGCGACTGCGTTTAAGCGGCAATTTCAAATTCGCTGTTACCCTAAACTGCGAACTCGCCTGCTCTGCCCCATACTGTGCATCTTGACGATAAACATAACAATTCTTACATCCCGGACTGATTTTTTTGCAACCGTGCCATGGATTCCAACTGCTAACCTGCATAATTAAATATATTTATACGGATAAAATATAATATTATTTTAAAATATCATCGTAAATTTGTGATAATACGCAATAATGTAAATAAAGTTTCGTCTATGTTGTGTAAAAATCTTGATTAAAAAACGCAAGGAAATTACTGCTTTGCAACAATATATTGCTAACAACACAACTTCAATATATCATCTTGGTATAGACATTGGTTCTACAACATTTAAAGTCGTAGTTCTTGATGAAAAAGCAAATATTATACTTTCAGACTATAGACGCCACAACGCCAATATTCCGCAAACTACGCTTGAAGTTTTTGGATTGCTGCTCGAAAAACTTGGCGATATTCGATTTTCTGCCGTAATTACCGGTTCAGTCGGTATGGGATATGCCACACAATTCGGAATGAAATTCGCACAAGAGGTGATCGCGTCTGCACATTTAATATCAAAGCGATATCCGCACGTCCATACTTTTATCGATATAGGCGGCGAAGACAGCAAAATGATATTTTTTGAAGAAGGGAAAGTTCCTGATATCCGCATGAATGGTAGCTGTGCAGGCGGAACAGGTGCGTTTATTGATCAAGTTGCCTCACTATTGAATGTTCCGACCGTAGAATTAAACGCTGCTGCAGAGAACTCGACGGCAATTTATCCGATTGCATCGCGTTGTGGAGTATTTTCGAAGACTGATATTCAAAATTTAATCAGTCGCAATGTAAGCAAAAACGACATTGCCGCTTCAGTTTTCAATGCTGTTGCAATTCAGGTAGTTGGTTCGCTTGCACGTGGGACAGATATTTTGCCGAAATTATTCTTCTGTGGCGGTCCGTTTGCCTTTTTGCCGTACCTGCACAAAGCATTTCTTCAAGTGCTGAAAATGGACGCAAAAGACTGTATTATTCCTGAAAATGCCCAGTTAGTTCCGGCAACCGGTTGTGCTATGATGGCACTCGAAGAGAAAGATTCCGTCCTTCAACTGTCTGAAATTATTTCTGTGCTTAAAAATAAAAAAAGCGCCACTGTCGTTACGGCGGGACGTCTGCCGGCATTATTCTCATCAGAAAATGAATTGCATGAATGGACAGAATCGCATTGTACGATATTTCAGCACGACAACAAAGGCGTATTTCAAGGTAAATCCGGCGATATCAACGCTTATCTCGGTATAGATTCCGGCTCCACCACTACAAAAATTGTGCTGTTAGACGAGAAAGGCGAATTAATATATAAAGATTACCGACGCAATAACGGCGATAGTTTTAACGCATTCGCCGAAGGACTGAAAGTACTTGACCAAACCGCAAAAGATGCAAAAATAAATATTTCTATTCTCGGCAGCGGAGTAACAGGATACGGCGAAAACCTGCTTAAAACGGCATTTAATCTCAACTATGGCATAGTCGAAACAATTGCTCACTTTATCGGTGCCCAGCACGTATCTTCTGTTAAATCAACAGAATCCGGCAAAGTCGATATATCTCCGTCATTCGTCCTCGATATTGGCGGACAAGACATGAAAGCAATTTTTGTCGAGAACGACACCATAAAGCGCATCGAAATTAATGAAGCCTGCTCGTCCGGATGTGGCTCTTTTATTGAAACATTTGCACGGCAATTAAATTATTCGGTCGAAGATTTTGCCAAAATCTCGTGTTTAGCTCAAAATCCGTGCGATCTTGGTACGCGATGCACTGTATTTATGAATTCGAAAGTCAAGCAATCGCTCAGCGAAGGTGCAAACGTAGCGGATATTGCCGCCGGATTTTCTTATTCTGTTATAAAAAACTGCTTATTCAAAGTGTTAAAATTGCGCGACGTAAAAGAACTTGGAAATAAAATTGTCGTGCAGGGCGGCACTTTTAAGAATTTATCTATAGTTCGTGCTTTGGAGTTACTTACCGGTCAAACCGTACATTTTTCGGATATTCCGGAATTGATGGGTGCATTTGGCGCAGCATTATATGCGAAAAAACATTTACTGCAAAGTTCAGAACCTGCAAAAAAAACAATTACGCTTCAAGAATTGATTAATTGTGAAGAATATTCTTCGTCGCTCGAAGTATGTCCCGGCTGCGAAAACCATTGCACAGTCAAGATTTTCAACTTTAAACATAACGCGAAATTTTTCTCCGGCAACAACTGCGAACGAATTTATTCCAACAGAACCGAAGAAACCAAAGTCGGAATCAACCAGTACGCGGAAAAATATAAATTACTGTTTGACCGCACAAATATTCAGCCGGAAAAAGCAAAAATGCGAATCGGAATCCCGCGCGGACTTGGTATTTTCGAAAATTATCCCTTCTGGCACGCAATGTTTAACGCGTGCGGTTTTCTGCCGGTGCTCTCGAAGCAATCCTCAAATTCGCTTTATGAATCCGGAATTCGCTCAATAATGGCGGACAATATTTGCTTTCCGGCAAAGTTGATGCATGGACACGTCAAGGATTTGGTTGCTCGAAAGGTCGATAGAATTTTCTATCCGTTCGTCGTATATGAACACAAGGAAGACGAAAAATCCCGCGATAGTTATAATTGTCCGATAGTATCCGGTTATTCCGATGTGCTAAAAAGTTCAATGGATCCGGCTACAAATGCCGGAATTCCGTTTGATTCGCCGGTTTTTAGTTTCGCGGACGAAAAGCTTTTGCGAAAATCCTGCACCGAATATCTTGCTACATTGCAAATTGACAAGCGCACAGCAAACATTGCTGTCGATAAAGCCATCGAAGCGCAGAAAGAATATCTGAATATTTTAGCGACACGCTCGGTTGAAATTCTGAATAACTCAAATAAAGCCGGACGCTTAGCGATTGTTCTCGCCGGTCGCCCCTATCACGTCGATCCGCTTATTCAGCACAAACTATCTAATTGCATTTCCGAAATGGGAATCGACGTCGTAACGGAAAATATCGGCTCGGTCAAAGGCGCGGAAGTATATAACGAACTTCTCGCCGTAACGCAATGGGCATATCCGAACAGAATTTTCAAAGCGGCATATCACGTTGCAACCTCAAATGCAAATGTACATTTTGTACAACTTAATTCATTCGGCTGCGGTCCGGACGCTTTCATTTTGGACGAAGTAGGTAATATTTTGCGGCGACACGGAAAGAATTTGACAATCCTAAAAATCGACGATGTCAATAATATTGGTTCGCTTAGCCTCCGGATTCGCTCATTAGTCGAGAGTCTTCAAATCGGCACACAGAAGAAGAAGATTTTACCGTTTGTTACCACTCCGCCATTTGAACTGAAAGATCAGAAACGAGATATTCTTGTTCCGTATTTTGCGGACGGATATTCGGAATTTATCCCGCAGCTTTTCAAATGGATGGGCTATAACGTGATTAACCTGCCGATTCCGACACAGGAAGATGCAGAACTTGGGCTGAAATATGCAAATAATGAGATTTGCTATCCGGCGACAATTGTTGTAGGCAGCATCATTAAATTTCTGCAAGCCGGCGATTATGATCCGAATAATATTGCGATCGGAATCACGCAGACCGGCGGACAGTGCCGTGCCTCGAATTATCTTTCGCTAATAAAAAACGCAATGATTTCTGCCGGCTACGGACATATTCCGGTTGTTTCGGGCGCGTTTGGCGACGACGCCACAAACAATCAGCCCGGATTCCAACTTAAATGGAATAAAATCATGAAGATAGCACTTTATATGGTACTGTATGCCGACTGCATTTCGAAGATGTATCACGCTTCAATTGTTCGCGAAAAAGTTGTCGGAGCCGCTCTAAAACTAAAAGACAAATATATTGAGAAGAGTTTCCCTGTTCTCGAGAAGAAGGATACAAAAGCCTTGCTTGAACTATTGAAAGAGGCGGTCAGGGAATTCGAAGAAATAACCGATAATGTAAAGCGTCCAATCGTTGGCTTGGTTGGCGAAATTTATCTGCGTTATAATGCATTTAGCCAGAAGCACGTTACCGATTGGCTTGAAAAGCAGAAAATCGAAGTTGTAGTGCCATCAATTTATAATTTCTTTATGTGCAGTTTGGCTAATACGCACGTGCACAAGAAATTTAACGTTATAAAGCCCAAGATGCCGCTTTATATTA
>JAQUZU010000012.1 GCA_028691175.1 Candidatus Kapaibacterium sp.
TCCAAGCAGCGAAATTGTCGACGTTTTCATTTTGTCGTCAATTATTTTTGTAATGAATTTAATCGGTATAAAATCCTGCAACCCGGATGTTAAATTGCAGAAATACGATTTTATTGCTTACGCTTTGTTTTGCCTGCAGTTAGCATTTATGACATACGATTTTATACTCTCAACCGACATAATACTTTTGCTTTTCAGAGTGATTTTCGTACTTCAGGTAATTCTTTTTGTACTGCTTGGTTTTTTGCGTCGAAATAAGACAAATTCTTAAAAGTAACATATATTTTGTTAAATACTCAGTTCTGATTTAATTATCGGGGCTGAGTTTTTTTATATTTACATTTTTTTAAAAATAATTTGCAATTAATTCGTCTTTCAAAATCGATGAACAGATGAGCCTGACTCAATTCTGCATTTAGAGAAATGTGTTTTTGTCTTTTTTGAAGAAAACGCAGAGGGTATTTTATGCCTGTTTTAATCTAATTATATTGTAATTATGAAAATATTTCGTAAATTGCATTGCTTAAAGTGATAAGTTAACTATTTTATAAATACAAATTTTAGAAAGTTTAATAATGAAAACACAAATTGAACCATTTAAGATCAAATCGGTTGAACCGATTGCAATGACTACTCGCGAACAACGCGAACAGTACTTGAAAGAAGCATCTTATAATGCATTCGCATTGAGAAGCGACCACGTAACTATCGACCTTTTGACTGACAGCGGTACTACCGCAATGAGCTCAAAACAATGGGCTGCCCTTATGGATGGCGACGAAGCATACGCTGGTTCGGTTTCTTACTATAAATTCGAAGACGAAGTACGCAAAATTACCGGCTTCAAATATATCATGCCTACTCACCAAGGCAGAGCTGCCGAAAAAGTTCTCTTCACTGCTCTCGGCGTAAAAGATAAATTTATCCCGAACAACACTCACTTTGATACTACTCGCGGAAATATCGAATTCAACAACGGTAACGCAGTCGATTTGTTGAACGAAGCCGGCAAACACCCTGAAATGATTGCAGATTTCAAAGGCAACATGGATGTAGAAAAACTTGAAGCTTTCATTAAAGAAAAAGGCGCTGAAAATATTCCTATAGTTATGGTTACTGTTACCAATAATGGCGGTGGCGGACAGCCGGTTTCCATGCAGAATATTAAAGACGTACGTAAAGTATGCGATAAATACGGTCTGCCGCTATACCTTGATTGCTGCCGTTTCGCTGAAAACTGCTACTTCATCAAACAACGCGAAAAAGGCTACGAAAACAAAACTGTTCTTGAAATCGCACAAGAATTATTCTCTTATGCCGATGGCGCAACAATGAGCTGCAAAAAAGACGGTATGAGCAATTCCGGCGGATTCCTCGCTACAAACGACGAAAAAGTAGCTGAAAAAGCACAAACAGTTCTTATCGTTACTGAAGGCTTCCTGACTTATGGCGGTCTTACTCGTCGCGATCTCGAAGCATTAGCAGTAGGTTTCAGAGAAGTAATGGACGAAAATTATTTGAGATACAGAATCGGTCAAGTTGAATATCTCGGCAAAAAATTGTCTGACGCAGGTATTCAAATTGTTCAACCTACAGGCGGACACGGTGTATTCATCGACGCTCGCGACTTCTTGTCGCACATTCCGTCAACTCAATTCCCTGCTCAAGCTCTTTGTAACGAGATTTACCTCGAAAGCGGTGTTCGTACAGTAGAAATCGGTTCGTTGATGTTTGGCCCGAATACCATGATGGAACTCGTTCGCTTGGCTATTCCGAGAAGAGTTTATACTCAAAACCACATGGATTATGTAGCTGAAGCATGTATCGAAGTATACAAACGCAGAAATTCCGTTAAAGGTTTGAAACTCGTATGGGAAGCACCGATTTTACGCCACTTCACTGCAAAATTAGCTCCGATGGACTAATATTGACGAATAGAAATATCGTGGGGACTTCGTGTCCCCTTTTTTTTACTCTCTATACTTTTTGAACCATAACAATGATAAATCATTACTATACACTCGCCGGCGTGGTTCGCAGTCTTAACCGGCTGATTGGATGCAAAATCGTCGAATGCTTCTCGCAAGACAAGGACGAGATTATTTTCGCATTCGTCGACGGCAACGACGAATTGCAGCATATCTGCATTAATCTCGGCACAAAAAATTATTGCGTAACTCAGCGCGACCGCTTCCGCAGAGCACACTTAAACACGCGCGATCTGTTCGGGCAAATCCTCGGAGAGACTCTGCAGAGTGTCTCAATCGAATCGAACAATCGAATTATCACTTTTAAATTTATTGCGCTTACCGCTGTAGTCGAATTATTTGGTCCCGGCAAAAATAATTTAATTTTTCTCAACTCAAAAGGAAAAATCTATGCCGCATACACAAATGAATCCGCGCTTATCGGCGAAAAATACGAATATCCGGCATGCAACATGCTGCCTCCGGACGTGAATAATTTTGCTACGCTCGGGGCTTTGCTTACGAAATCGACAATTCTTTTGCCGAAAGTATATGTCGCGGAATTTCTCGCAGATCGCGGGCTGAATTTCGAAACGCCCACCGCCGAAGTTTCCAACTTCGACGACATAATTTCCGACGCATATCTTTTGCGTCAGGACGCAATTCATTCGCAGAAATATTATCTTTATTCGGATTCTGATGGCGCACTTCTGACGCATATTCCGGTAAATTCGCTCGGCGAGGCACGAGTTTTCGACGATATAAACAAAGCAATTTCCATACGCTACAGTTTCACTTGCCGGCTTGCCGAACTCGATACACAAAAGAAAGTCGCGATGAAAAAACTTGCTTTGCTGCATAAGCGCGCCGCCGCTAATCTGCGAATGTGCGAAAATGCAGGCTCGCTTGCTCCGAAAATCTCCGAATATACACTATACGCAGATCTCCTGCTTTCGCAGCCACGATCGAAGGAGAAATTCGGCTCGGAAATTTTGCTGAACGACTGGGAGGGCAATCCACTTCGAATTCCGCTCAAACCGGAGCTTACTTTGCCGGAAAATGCCGCGAAATACTACAAAAAAGCAAAAACAATCAAAACCGATATTGAAGTAAAAAATAAAATGTTGCCGGCTGCAAGGTTGAAATACGAAAAAGTGGAAGCATTGGTTGTGCGGCTGAATGCAATTGATAATCTGAAAGAATTGAAGCAATTTACAAATGAAAACTTCACCAACAAGGGTAAAAACACGATGAAAGAACTCGACGAAAGCGAGGAATCTAAATTCCGTCGCTTTGATTTAGGCGACGGCTACATACTTTTCGTAGGGAAAAGCGCGTCGAACAACGACGAACTCACGGTTCGCTTTGCAAAACCAAACGATATCTGGATGCATGCACGTGGCTGTTCCGGCTCGCATACGGTAATAAAATCGCCAAATCCGAAGGAAGCAAAACCGCCAAAACAAATCCTCAAACTCGCCGCAGGAATTACTGCATATTATTCGAAGCAAAAGAACGCGAAATATGTTCCGGTAGCATACACGCAAAAGAAAAACGTCTTCAAACCGCGCGGAGCGGCTCCCGGTGCCGTGATTATGAATCGTGAAGAAGTCATCATGGCAGAGCCGCACTTGCCGGAGGGTGCAGAAGAATAACTAATATTCATACTGCCCGAGTTTTACCCAAGTCAATTTTGTATCGACTGTATCGGTTACAATTCTGCCGTCGTCGAGTTTGAATTCTACGGTACCGACTGCCGTAATTGTAGTATTATCTACAGTCGAAGCCGGCGAAAGTTCCATTTTGAAAGTACAATCGAGATTTACTTTTTGCGGTTCTGCAATTTGATCGCGGAAGCCATAGATCACTACCGGATCTTTCGCGAATTTTTCCGCTTTGAATGTCGCTTCAAGAAATTTATATCTGCCGCGTTCGTCGACAAATTTCACTTCGACAGAATCAAATATTGTTACGCCGGAAATCTGAAATTCAATCGGAGATCTCCAGACCGTATCAACCGGAAGTCTGCCGTATGGAAATTCAATTTTCTTCACGTCGGTAACATGATAAAGCCGGTCGTCTGAGAGCGAATTTTTCCACATGCAGTAGTCGGTTTTTTTCATGGTTTTGCCGGTGGAATCTAAGGAATTAATTTGTTTTTGGCGACCTTCATCAGCAACAATCCCAGCATATTCATAATACGGACTGATTATGTATTCAAATTCTTGCGACATCGGAATACTGTATTGTTCAAGATCGTCGTTCCAATTATGTACCATATCGCCATTATTTGTGTCGAACTGTTTCGTAACAGCATCTCGCGTAATCGAATGGTTAATCGAATCTGTACGAATCATATAGCGCGAAATTCCCTCATTAGGCATATCTTTCAGCATCATTGTAAAATGCAGCGCGGCAGTACGCTCGAACTCATATCCCTTCGCGTCCTTTATCCCGCGTTTAACCTGCGACTGCTCGATGCAGGAATATTTGAACGGAGTCACCAAGGGGTAATTTAGAAAAAACTTGTAAGTAGGTCGATTATCTTCACTTGCACGGCAAATCGAACACATCGCTACGACGCAAACGGCAATTATTTTAAAAATATTTTTCATTTATTCAGTTCCTGTTTATTAGATATTTTTCTGTTTGTTTGATAACATCCCCAGGCGGCAATTGTCATTCCGTTGCAAACGGTTCCGCAGGCAATCATTTCGTCGATCTGCGCACCATGCAGGCGGACAATTTCAAATTCCTCGCTTTCGTCGCATTTCGTCTGCTTTTGCTCTGATACTTCCGCAAAAAAGACATTGCAAATCTCGTTCGTTAGCCCGACGCAAGGATTAAATTCGCCGATTTTCTGAATCGAAGCCGCCACACAACCTGTTTCTTCGCAAAGTTCGCGTATGGCATTCTCTTTGGGAGAAGTGCCGGCAATCATTCCGCCACCGGGAAATTCGAGGCTGATTTTTCTGCTTAAATAGCGATATTGACGCACCATGACAAATTCGTCTACGTCAATTGTCGGCACAACCAAAACCGAACCGGGCGAATCTACGTAATAATATTTTCCCGTGCGAAAATTCGGCAAAATATAGTCATCTGCGAGATATTTCCAGTACGGATTTTCCGAGATTAGTTCAGACCGGCAAGTCGAATATTTGTCCATAAATCCATCATTATCAGAAAAATCAAATACAAAAATACAAAAATCCGAGGTTATGACAAAAATATTCCACCCCAAATTCTCCTGAAAAATAAAGACGTGATAATTGCCAAAAAGTTTGAATTTTACGAATAATAATGTTATTTTTGCGTCTTTATACTGATAATACGAGACAGCTGAATGAAAAATATCGGACTATTTGAAAACAACTCTAAACCGATGGCGCATAAATATGCCGAAGCCACCGCAAAAATTATCATAGAAAGCGGAGGGCAGTGCTGTGCATCGAAGGAATTAGTTTCCACTTTTTCGAGCGAACTCGCTGAAAAAGTAAAACAACTGCCGATTGCAGAATTTGACAAATTTGCCGATATTGTACTTTCATTCGGTGGCGATGGGACAATTCTCTCTGCCGCTCGTGCATTTATCGGAAAAAATTTACCGATAATGGGCATCAATGTCGGCAAATTAGGTTTTCTCGCGGAATTTTCTGCCGACGAAATCGAGGTGTCGATAAACCAACTTTTTAACGGTAACTATCGCTTGGTAGATCGCACTGCCTTCGAAACGGAAATCAACGGGCAAAAACATTACGCCCTAAACGATTTCGTTTTTGAAAAAACCGGTTCGTCGCGAATTATTACGGTTTCGGCTTATGCAAACGGTAGTCTTATCGCACACTACCACGCCGACGGATTGATTGTTGCCACACCGACCGGCTCGACTGCCTATTCACTCTCGTGCAATGGTCCGATTATTGTTCCGAACACCGAAGTAATGTGTCTTACGCCGATTTCTCCGCATACAATGACACTTCGCCCGCTGGTTTTGCCGGATACGGTTGAACTGAAAATCGTGGTTAACTCGCACTCGGGCACTGCGAATTTTTCGGTCGACGGACAGGAAAACTATACCATCGAAAACGGCACCGAAATTAATATTCGGCGTTCGGAAGAGAAAGTCAAACTCGTTAAGCCGATGGATAACTCGTACTACGATTTATTGCGCAAGAAATTACTTTGGTCTGCAAGTGCCATATAATTCAATATTTTTGAAAAGAATTTAGATTTTTCTTGCATATCTCGGTAAAAAGTGGTAATTTTGTTTTCCGTAATTATACGATAATAAGAAAAATAATATAATATAGAGGTCTAAAATGTCAAAAGTATGTGAATTAACAGGCACAACAGTACAATATGGCAACAATGTGTCGCACGCAAACAACAAAACCAGAAGACGTTTCTTACCAAATTTGCAGACTAAAAGAGTCTGGATTCCGGAAGAAAAAAGATTTGTTACTCTGAAAATTACAACCAAAGCTCTGAAAACATTAGACAAAAAAGGTTATTTAGCTATGACTAAAGAACTTGGTATCCCGGCAAAATAAACTTTTACAATTTTCTTATAAATACCCAAGACGAAATTCGTGTTGGGTATTTATGTTTACACATTCAGGCACAATTTTTGCTAACATTTTCTTGTGTAATATTAATGCAGAAAGCAACATGAAAAAATATATTATTGGTATGATAGCATTGCTGTGTTTCGAAATCGCCGGCGCACAGGAATATCGCAGTTTCTGTGCAGGTCCGTATCTCGGATTTAAAGCCGGACTAAACGGCGGCAACGTCATGGACGGTCGAAAAAATGCGATGAACATCGCACGCGTGCCGGAGTTCGGAGTAAATTCTCTCCTGATATTGAGCAACGAATACGACCTCGGAGCATGCTTCGGCTTGGGCTATGCCGATTACAGTTATAAAATCAAAGGATATGCTGTCGGACGAGAATATAAATGCAATTATAGCTATTTAAACTTGACGACGGAGTTATATTTTCAAGGTATAACGATGGGTTTTGCATTCGGATATCCGCTTGCGGCAGATTTTGGTTCGGAAATCGATGCCGACAAACTCGGTTTTATGAGCGAATTCAAAATAGGATATATCTACCCGGTTATGCTTGATTTAGAAGAAGGAGCAAGCCTAAATCTGTATATCAACGCCGGCTACATGCTGACCGGAATTTTCAAGGATTATGCAAACGACGACCCGCTATTGCCGTTTGTACCGGCGGTACCGCCGCAGACAAGTTCATCGAAATACAATCCCAGAGTCGTCAGCATCACAATCGGAATGTCTTACTGGTTCGGGATACATCAGGTTTCGGAGCCGGCAGAGTAACTTTTTTGCTGTCGCGAATATCGAAAAACAACTGCGAAATCTCCGCGGAAAGCAGCAAAATCATAGTTAAATAATACAGCCAAACCGCCATCGAAACCAAAATCGCATACGTTCCGTAAAATTTACCGTAACTCGTTACGCCGGCAATATATAGCGCGAAAATTCGCCGACTGATTTCCACAAAAACCACGCAAAGTCCGGTAGAAAGCATTACCACTCCGCGGCGGACTTTTCTGTTTGGCACATACCGATAGAGGAAATAAAACATCAGGAACGACATCAGCAGAGTAACGCTTGTAAACATCACCCCGGAAAGATACGGTTTGAAAAAATCCGGCATCGTAGAGTGCAAAGTCGCAAGCACCATGCCGATAATCGGCAGAACATAAATCGTAACCAACACCATCACCGAGAGCATCAGTATCAAACCGATATCCTTTAGTTTATAGATAAGGAAATTTTTGTCCGACGGGAGCGAGAAAATCGTATTCAGCCCGGAGCGAATCGACCCGAGCAAAATAGACGACAGCCACAGCAGCGACACAATACCGACAATTCCCGCAGTGCCACTACCTCCAAAAATCTTCGTAACTTCTTTAATTATAAGTTCTAAGAGAGAGCGAGTCTGCTCGCTCGGCGGAAGTATATCATTCAAGAAATGCGTCAGAAAGCGCGTAATATCTTCGACTTTGAAAAAAGAACTAATCGCAAAAATAATCACCAGCAAAAGAGGAATCAAATAAAGCAAAATATTAAAAGCAATGCCGGCGGCGACAAGAAACGTATGATGCAGATTCAAACGGTCTGAGAGCGTCTCAATCGCTCCAACCAACTCGCGCAATCGCAGGTTTCGAATATGCAAAAAATCCGCTATCCTGCGGAGGTTCGGATCGTTTATTTTTGTCGGCATCTGTTCGCTTTATTGTGCAAAAAACTATATGCAAAAATATGAATTTTCATGATATTTTTTAACGATATTTTCTTAAATTTGCATTATTCCATGACAAAAATTTTTTTACACACAAATTGAAAGAAGAGAAAAATGACAGGTACAAGCAAAATCAAGTATTTATACTTGCTGATTTTTGCGGTGATACTAACTGCGTGTTCATCAGACAAAAAGTCGGACATCGCATTTTATATCCCGAAAGATGCGTCGGCAGTAATTAATTTTAATTTCGCTAACCTCCATAAAGACGGCAAGTTAAGCGATTTTAACAAGACAAAAATGTATACGCAGATAACCTCTTTGCTCGGAATGTATGCGCCGGATATCAAAAAGGGACTCGAGACAATGGCGGAAAACTCAGATAACACGGGTTTAGACCTCAAGGCAGACGCGTATTATTTCTTCAAAGATCACGAAACCGGAATAATCTTGCCGATGAAAAACGAGACCACTTTCCTGAAATTTGCGAAATCCCTCACCGGTAATAAAGGTGCACTTGCAAAAGAGCCGAAGAAAATCGACAACTTCCTGACCGTGCAACTCAGCGACACGCAAATTCTTGCGTGGAATAGTTTTGTTGTCATGATGTACGAAGTATATAACGCAAACTATGCGGAAGTCGAAAAGAAATTCAAAACCTTAATCAATATGAAGGATGAAGAATCCATCACCTCTACACCGGAATTTGCTGAATTTGCGAAAAACAAAAAAGACATTTCGCTCATGTGCGACTACGGAAAATTATTGTCGACAATCGAAGAAATTTCTGACACAAAAGGCGCGAAAATACCGGAAATACTCAAAGGAATGACCTGTACTGCATATCTTGACTTTGCGACGGACGAAGTAACTTTCAGTGGTAATGTAATCTTCTCGAAAGAGACTGCCGCAAAGTTTGACGTTACGAAAATTTACAAATCGACAATGAACGGCAAACTCTTCAAATACGTTCCGAATGACGCAGTTGCGGGCTATATTTCAAGCGTAAATATGCCTGAATTTTTGAAATACATGCAGGCAACGCTTAGCGAACTTCCAAATTCCGCAGGTTCCGATGCAGAAATATTTTCCACATTTAAAACAGTACTCTCGGCACTTCAGCTCGTAAACTCCAACTCCACCGGCGAAATGTTCTACGGCATGATTGGGTTTAAGGACAAAGAACTCGCACTCGGCAGCATAGCTGCAAATCCGTTTGTAGATCTTTCCGGCGCTCCGACTCCGGTTTTTGCACTCATAATCGAAACGACAAAAGACGGCATGCTCGGAAATATTGCTCCGCTTTTACCGAAAATGAAAAAATCCGGCAACTATTATACCGTGCCAATTTTTGAAGATATATCTGTTACAATCGCTGAAGCAAACGGTGCGATTCTAATTTCAAATGACGCCGGCTACCTAAACGACGCAATTGCAGGGAAATTCCAAGGGAGCGGCTTCGGCAAAGGGATGAAAGCAAATTCCGGTTTTATCAAATTAAATCCTGAATATATGCCGGAAAATTTCAAGCAATTTATGGCAAATGATCCGTTCCTCGGCTCGGTTACAAAGATTTTCTCGGCATTTGACATCGCAAACTTCGAATCCGGTGCAGACGGCAAATCATTCTCTGCAACATTAAAATTCAAACCTACAGGCAATAACGCATTCTATCAATTCATGCAAATGATTGAAAAAGCAATATAAAGAGGCAAATATGAAAGAAGCTTTCTTAACAAAACTAAATGTCCATGCCGCCGAATTTTATGCTTATCACGGCGTAAAAGCAGAGGAACAAACCCTTGGCGGGAAATATCAGGTCGATTTGGAACTATACTACAATTCGACCAAGGCAGTAATTAACGACGACGTTACATACGCACTCGACTACGACGAAGCCATGTTCTGCGTCGAGGACGTCATGGGCGGGCAATATAATCTGATTGAAACCATCGCGAACGAAATTCTGAACATGCTGTTCGACCGCTTCGACCAACTTGAGCAGGCAACAGTCCGCGTCCGCAAATTTGCGGCACCAATTCGCACTCCGGTGGCATATATCGAAACAGAGCAGACCATGGCACGCACCGAGGAATTCGATGACTGACACCTGCAAAATTAATCAAGTTCTTCTGTCGCTCGGGGCAAATCTCGGCGACAGAAGGACAACTTTGTCTGATGCCGTCGAGGCACTCAGGCAAACAGGCACATTGCAAAATATCACGGCTTCGTCATTCTATGAGACTGAGCCGTTCGGAGTAAAGGAGCAGCCGGCATTCCTGAACATTGCCATTTCCGGCTATACCGCTTTATCTCCACATATTTTATTATTGCAGTGCAAAAGTTTGGAGGCAAAATTCGGCAGGCAGAAGCGCGAACGCTGGCACGAACGCGAACTCGATATCGACATCATTTATTTTGGCAACGAAATCCTCGACACACCTCGTTTAACTATTCCCCACCCACAAGCCACACGGCGAAACTTTGTGCTTGTTCCGCTCGCAGAGATTGCTCCCGATTTTGTCGATCCGAACATAGGGATTACAGTCCGCGAATTACGCGACAAATGCAGCGATGAATGCAAAGTAACCTTGAAAACGCACTAAAATTTAATCCGATACCGGTCTCTTATCTTGAGAAGAAATCTCTTATCGTATTCGCGACGCCTTCCGGATGCAAAGCAAGCATCTCGAAAAGCTGCTCTTGCGAACCGTGCTCTATAGTTCGATCCGGAACACCAAGGATTTTAAGGTTGTTTTTATAATCATTTTCAACAAAATACTCCGCAACTCCACTTCCGAACCCACCAAGCACAATTGCATCTTCGATCGTAAAAATATGGTCGAAATTAGCAGAAATGCTGTCTAACATCACGGTGTCCATCGGCTTAATAAAGCGACAATTAACTACTTGAGCGGAAATATCGTGCTCAGTCAAAATAATTGCAGCCTCCTCCGCAATGCGAACCATTTTGCCCACCGCAAGAATTGCCAGATCAGTCCCGTGCTTGGTAATTTCCCACGAGGCATACGGAATTTTTTTTGGCTCTTTTATCGGTACACCTAATGACTTTCCGCGCGGATAGCGAATCGAAAACGGAACTTTATAGAACTCGGTCGCAGAATACAGCAAATCGCGCAATTCCTGCTCGTCCTTCGGTGCAGTAACCGTCATATCGCAAATCGCACGCAGAAACGCAATATCGAGCAACCCATGATGAGTCTGCCCATCTTCGCCGACAATTCCGGCACGGTCGATCGCAAACACAACCGGCAATTTCTGTAATGCAACATCGTGTGCAATCTGATCAACTGCGCGCTGCAAAAACGACGAATAAATCGCCACAATCGGCGTCATGCCCTGCATCGCCAATCCGGCGGCGAATGTAACCGCGTGTTCCTCCGCAATTCCGACATCAATCACGCGCTCAGGAAAGTTCTTCGCAAATATATCAAGTCCGGTTCCATCAGCCATTGCGGCGGTAATTGCTAAAAGATTTTTATTTTTTCGTGCAAGTTCGGTCAGAGTATTGCCGAAAATTTTGTAATATTCGGGTGCAGTATTTTTTTGAATAGTCTTAGTAGAAAGCCCGGTTTTTTTGTCTATGGTTCCAATCGCATGGAAATAATGGCTGTCTCGCTCCGCCGGCAAATATCCTTTGCCTTTATGCGTAACGACATGCAATAATACCGGCCCCTTCAAGTCCTTAATCAGACGCAGCACGCGGATAAGTTTTTGCACATTATGCCCGTTAATCGGACCGAAATAATTAAAGCCCATTGCCTCGAAAAGCACGCCCGGAGTAACAATCGCCTTTACGCCATCTTCGAGCCTCGAAGCCGCACGTCGGAGGCGGTCGCCGAAATCAAATTTATTTGTAAATTGCCAGATATTCTCACGAAACTTTTGCACCATCGAGGACGCATAAAGATCGTTGAAATAGTTCGAGAGTGCCGACACATTCTGATTTATCGACATATTGTTATCGTTTAAAATCACGGTTATGTCGCTTTTACGCACCCCGCAATTGTTCAGCCCCTCATAAGCCAGCCCGCCGGTCATCGCACCATCGCCGATAATTGCCGCTACGCGGTAATCCTCGCCTTTGAAATCGCGGGCAGTCGCCATGCCGAGCGCCGCCGAAATACTTGTACTTGCATGTCCGGCACCAAAAGCATCATACTCGCTCTCATTCGGTTTTAAAAATCCGGAAAGCCCGCCAAATTTACGAATTGTATGCAGCGCGTCGCGACGTCCGGTGAGAATTTTATGCGGATAACCTTGATGACCAACATCGAAAATCAATTTGTCAACCGGCGTATTATAGACATAATGAAGTGCGACAGTCAGTTCGACCACGCCAAGTCCCGAACCAAAATGTCCGCCGATTTGCGTAATTGCATCAATCAGATAATCCCGAACTTCGTCGCAAATTAACGGAAGTTCGTTCTCGGAATATTTGCGTAAGTCCTTAGGACTATTGATGTTATACAAATATTTATATTTTACTTCGTCGCCATCGCTCATCATTTTGCCGATTTTGCCAGTTTTAGTCGATACAAAATTACAATTATTTTTGCGAAATACCTAATTAATTATGCTTATACAGCCGAAAACAAAATCAGGGACACGGCGTGCCGCGTCCCCAATTTAAAAATTTTTATGCAATTAGCGTTCGCCGCTAATCACAATTTCTATTTATATTCCCAATACATTTCCTTGCGGATTTGCTTGATCCATTCCTGATACAGATTGCCCTGCTTATAGTTTGTAGCCATCATCTCGATTTGCGTATAGTCCGTTTCAAGCGAGGCTTGGTGTTCCTGCGTAGTTTTCGAGCGATATATAATATGATATGATGTTTTCGGCTCGCTTGCAAAAATCAACGGCTCGGTTACTTCGCCGTCTTTCATTTTCAGGATAGTTTCCCGCAAGTTTTCCGGAATTTGCTGGATCGGAAAATCGCCGAGATAGCCGCCAAAACCCTTGGTTTCGGTCTCGTCCGAATTTTGCTTCGTAAGTTCAATAAACGAACCGCCGGCTACAACTTGTGCTTTTATCTCATTCAGTTGGACCTTAACTTTTTCTACATCTTCCTGACTTTGCCCGAATTTGAAAAGAATATGCCGCGTTTTGACGGAATCTTTGTTTTTATCGAGTGTCTGAATCACGTGATAACCGAACGGCGTTTCTACCGGCATGCTGATTGCGCCCTTTTGAAGTGCAAACGCCGCCTGCTCAAATTCTTTGAAAAACATGCCGCGTCCTGCCCAGCCGAGTTCGCCACCATTCCCAACAGTGCCCGGATCCCCGCTGTATTTTCTCGCATATTCAGCGAAATCGCCGCCAAGATTCATCACCGTGTCGCGGACTGCTTTTGCAAGATTGAAGAGTTCCTCTTTGGATTTACTGTCCGAAGCCACATTTTTCACGAGATGATATAACTCAACTGTCGTCGGAACAACCGGCAAAGAATCTTTATATTTATTAAAGAAGTCTTTCACTTCATTCGGCGTAACCTTTACTTCACCGAAGAGTTTCGCTTTCATACGATCGCCGAGAATTTGCTTGCGGATATCCTCGCGGAAATCATTTTTCATCTGCGCCATCGACATTCCGAAAATATCCTCTACGCGCTTTTCCGAACCGTACTTAATTACAAGCCGTTGAATCTGATAATTCCAGCGCTGATCCACCTCGTCCTCGCTTACTTGCACAGAATCCTCGATTGCCTTTGCCACAACGAGTTTCTCGTCAATCAGCATATCGAGAACTTTTTTCTGCATTTCCTTATCTTCGATATTGACCGACTGATCCTGTTGCGAGAGTTGCAGCAAATACCCGAGAACATCGCTCTGCGTAATAATATCGTTGCCGACTATCGCGACGACCATTTCAAGTTTGTCGCCCTGCTTCGGATCGCTGAGTTGTGCCTGAAGACAGCCGCTCGCAGCAAGCAGCGTGCATATCGCAATCAAGCAATAATAAAATGTTTTCTTCATGTTTTTCACTTGCATAATTTATTGATTTCCGCCTCGTTTAGCCGGAAGTTGAATTTTTTCTTAATTCGATCGATCCAATCGTTTGTGCGCTTTGCCTGCATTTGGTCTTGGACAATCGGCGCCAACTCTTGAACAGATTCCTCAAAGGTTTTCTGCTTCGGATTATTGATTTTGTTAACCTTTATTATGGAGTAACCGTTATCCGAAAATTGCGGAGTAGTGAAATCGCCCTCGCGAAGTCCCTGCTCGTCGACAATCCCGGCGATACGGTGTTTTTTCGGATTTACAGCGTAAAGTTTGCCTTTATTTTCACGGAAACCTGCACGCTGCGTAAATTTCTCCGCAGCTTCATCGAAAGATATTTCCCCGCTTTTCAGGCGCCGGTACATTTCCTTTGCGTCCGATTCTTTGATCAACATAACTTCCTGCACATCATAAGTTTTTGCCGTAAAAAAGTCTGCCTTATGCGAGTTGTAATACTGTTTTGCCATGTTTGTATCAAACTGCATTTTGCTCCAGACTTCGTCTGTTTCCGCCTTAAACAGCAATGTTCCGTCGCGGAATTCGTTGATTAATTCTTTAAATTCCGGGTTTGTTTTTTCTAAATCTTTCGTTGCCTTGTTAATCGCTTTCGGATCGGTAATATAGCGAATCGCCTTCTTGAAACCTTCAGCATTTGTCGGCAAGCCGCGGAACTGTCCAGGCGAGTTCATTAAGTCTATGACTTCACTTAGTTTATAATCTTTTTTTTCGTAGGAAAACAGAGTTTGTTTTTTCAAATCCTGTGGAATATTCGCCGTCCAGTTGGAATCGAGATCCGTTTTGTTCGTATCGACAGACGCAAGTAGTTTATTGAGTGTATTTTGATTAATCTTAAATCCGTCCTGCAATTTAAGTTTATCGACTAAGGCTTTTTTATCATTTTCGAAATAAATTCGGCGATATAACTGACGCATTTTTTCGCGTTCTTCGGTTATGTTGATTGAGCGAGTGGAATCGCGACGAATGATATGCCAGCCGTAAAGTGTCTCGATCGGAGCGGAATATTCGCCGTCTTTCAAGTTGAAAATCGTTTTCTCAAATTCAGGAATTACCGTTCCGCCATCTTTTGAGAAACCGTCAGAGCATGAATACCAATCGTCAAAGCGACCGCCGTTTTGAGCGGAAGCACCGTCGTCCGAATTATCTTTTGCCAAGCCCTCGAACGTACTGCCGGTTTTCAAATGAGCATATACGCTGTCGATTTTCGCTTTTGCTTTTATTCCGAGTGAATCGTCCGGCTGCGCAGTTCGCGAAGCAAGTATATGGCTGAATTTCACAAATTCGCGTGGCTTGCTGTTATCGAGTTTTACAATAAAATAGCCGATTTTCGGAAGAGAAACTATTCCATTATAATATTCGCCGACCTGCAAACCGTAGACTGCATCTTCTATTCGGCGCTCCATTTTCCCGCTGCTGACGTATTCGTCGAGGCGTCCGCCGCGCTTTGCAGTGGTTTCGTCGTCACTCATTTCACTTGCAACCGTCGCGAAATTTTCGCCTGAATTCAGTCGGGCAAGTGCGGCTTCAGCCTTTTTGTATGCCGCAGCCGTGTCGGTTGCCGGTGCCGGAGGAAGTGCAAACAGCATGTATGAAATCTGCTTTTCGACTTTGCGGCGCTCGCTCATAATATCGACATTTGGCTCTACTATCTGCCTGTCGAAATAAAAACTTTCCGCTACGATTTTGCGGTTATTTTCGAGGTCGAGCTTGACTGCAGGATCATTTTCGTATTTTCTGCTTTCGGCGTCTTTCACCTTCAGCTTATATGAATAATACATTTTGATGTAATTTTTCAGCGAATCGCACGAGAGCGAGTTCAATTCTACATCTTGAGTTTTACTCTTCTTAAATGCACGGTTCAGATCTTCGTAAGTATATTTATCTTTTCCGATCGAAAACAGCGCCGGAGAGTCCGCTTTTGCGGAAAGCATAGCCCCACCGATCAAAACTGCGGCGAGCGCAGACATATATATTTTTTTCATGTTCATAACCTTAAATGGTAAGACGAGCAAAATGCCCGTAAGATACAATAATCTATCATACAAAATTACAATTATTTTCGCGAATATCCTAATATTTTTCCGTTGCACGGGGTGTGCATTTCCTCCGACAGCCGAGGCATTCGGAAAATTGCGTCAGCATTCCGTGCTTTATGTAATATTTTTCAAATCTTTGTTTTTTTTCGCAATAAATAATAATTCCGTCCGTCATTTTGAAAACATTAATGTAGGAAATATAAATGACGTTAGAAATTATATCTTTTGTTGTGTTTGCGTTGCTTGCAATTGCCAGCGCGCTATTAGTCATCACGGCTAAACATCCGGTAGTCTCTGCAATGAGCATGATATTTCACTTCTTCATGCTTGCGGGGCTTTATCTTACGCTTTCGGCACAATTCATTGCAGTAATGCAGGTTATGGTTTATGCCGGTGCGATAATGGTATTGGTAGTTTTCGCAATAATGTTGCTTAATCTCGGCGACGAAGGCAAATTACGCAGCGGTTTCAACTTCCGCAAGTTGGTTGCCTGGTTCTTGGGTGGTGCTTTGGCGGTGCAAATCGCAGTTCTTCTATCGAACGGTGCGCTCTCGAATACTGCAATCTCCGAGAAAGCAAGCGAACTTGGCACCGCACAGGTTATCGGTGGCGAGTTATTTACAAATTATATTTACCCGATTGAAATTGTCGGCATTCTGCTGTTCGCCGCAATCGTCGGAGCAATTTATATGGCAAAGAAAAACTTGCCGACCGAGGAATAGGAGATATTATGCAAGCAATTCCAATGGAATTTTATTTGATTTTGTCGGGCATACTGTTCACGATCGGCGTAATCGGTGTATTGACCCGACGGAACGCGATCATCATTTTTATGTCGATCGAATTAATGCTGAACAGCGTAAATTTGTCGCTGGTTACTTTTTCGTCTTTTATGGGCGACGCAGCCGGCGAAATTTTCGTCTTCTTTGTGATGGCAGTTGCCGCTGCAGAATCTGCTGTCGGATTAGCCGTAATTCTGGCTTTGTTCCGTAAAAAGCAGACAGTAGACGTCGATAAAATCAATTTGATTAAGTGGTAAAACCGCTATAGTTTTTACATTTTGGGCGGACTGTGTTCGCCCGTTTTTTTATTTCAACATCCGTTCAATCGCATCACCCAATTGAACCAAATAAATAATGATATAATATTTCGGGAGAAAAAAAATGAGCACAGAATTAGTAATAATTATTGCAGCCGTACTATTATTGTTGGTATTACTTTATAATACGGTTATTTCGAAGCGAAATCAAGTAAACAACGCATTTGCATCAATTGATGCCATCTTAAAAAAACGCTATGATTTATTGCCGAACCTGATTGAAACGGTTAAGGCATACATGCAGCACGAAAAATCTACATTGACCGAAATCACTGAACTTCGCGCAAAAGCAACTAAGGGCACTCTAGGCGACAACGAAAAAATCGAACTAAACAACAAACTCGGCCAAGCCCTGCGCTCGGTAAGTATAGCAGTAGAAAATTATCCTGAACTGAAAGCAAACACTAATTTCCTGCAGCTGCAAGCCGCTATGAACGAGGTAGAAGAGCAGCTTTCCGCCGCTCGCCGCGCATTCAACGCCGCAGCCACTTCGTATAATAACGCTGTACAGATGTTTCCGACGAACATTATCGCCGGAATTTTCGGCTTTAAAGCACGCACCCTCTTCGAGGCAAACGAAACAGAACGCAAAAATATCGACGCCGGTGCAATGTTTAGGCAGTAATTATGAAAACTAAAAACGAATTTCAGGAATTTTTTCGAAATGATCTTACGGTACATTTCGCCTCGTTAGACACATTGCGTAAATCGATGCTCCGCCGGATTTTCCGCGACACCGGAATTTTCATTGTGGCGCTTGCTTTATTATTTATTGTCTGTTTCTATATCAACAATGCAGTTTATGGCGTTTGGTTCGACGAAAATGAAGCAAATGTTCCGCTGATAGTTGCGACCGTAGTAACAATTACGGGCTTTTTTATATACTTGGGTGCAATACATAAATCGAAGGAAAAATTCAGAAAAAGCTACAAAGAACAGATTATCAAGCCGATAATCAAATTTATCCATCCTTCGCTCGAATATGATCCGGGAAATTTCATCCAAAATCATGAATTTGCACGCTCGCAAATTTTTTTGGAAAACGCGGACACTTATTCCGGCGACGACTTGGTAAAAGGTCAAATCGATAAAACGAAAATACGCTTCTCGGAAGTTCATGCATCATATACAACTCAGTCGAAGAATCAGCACAAAGAAGCAATTTTCGACGGAATATTTTTCATCGCTGACTTCAACAAGAATTTCAAAGGAAAATATTATGTTTTGCCGGATTCTGCAGAGCGAATTTTCGGCAAATTTGGCCAGAAGTTTCAAAAACTTGCGACAAACCGTGGAAAACTCGTTGAACTCGAGGATCCGGATTTCGAGCGTCTTTTTGTGGTTTATGGTTCCGACCAAGTCGAGGCACGCTACATTCTATCGCCTGCCCTGATGGCTCGAATGACTGCCATGAAGAAAGATTTTCCGGATAATCTGTATTTTAGTTTTGTCGGCTCGCAAATCAATGTGGCAATTTCGCAACGAGGTGAACAGTTTGAGCAAAGCCTTTTCCGCACAGTCGATAATGAAAAGCAAATCACTAAATTTTTTCATCTGCTCTCAAGCGTAATCGGCATTGTCGAAGAACTCAACTTGAACACGCGCATTTGGAGCAAAGAATAGGCACTTTCTTGGAAAAATTAATTTTCATAGTTATAGGGGGAATTGCAGGAGCAATTTCCCGCTTTTATCTGTCGAATTTCGTAAATTTGCATCAGTTTTTCGGGATGAAAATCGGCACGATTGCAGTAAATCTGATTGGATCTTTCGCGATTGGCATCGTCTGGGGATTAATCGAAAATCGCAGTTTTGACCCGCGCCTGAAACTTCTGATTACAACCGGATTTCTCGGCTGCTTCACCACTTTTTCGACTTTTTCACTCGAAACACTTCAATATTTTAACGCCGGCGAAATCGGCAAAGCCTTCGCAAACGTCGCTATCAGCACGATTTGCGGAATTGCACTCGTCTTCCTCGGCTATTTTATTGCTAAATATTTCACGAAATAATATGTCTATATCTCAATTTGAAATTCAAAATCCGGACGGCACAACAATTTTTGGAGATTATCAAAAATCTGCAAATCAGCCTCAAAAAAGCAAATTTGCCATAATTCTACACGGTTTTAAAGGAAATCACCGCTGGGGATTTCTGCCGACGTTGCGGGATTTGTTCGCCGCAAATGGTTATAACGCAATAGCTTACACGCATTCATTCAGCGGATATATCCCGGATTCGCCAAAATACGACATCGATAAATTTCGCCGCACGACCGTTACACAGCAGCTCAAAGACCTGCAGAAAGTAATACGCAGCATAAAATCCGATTTCGAGACAGCACCGGATATCACTATTTGCGGACACTCGATGGGCGCGGCAATTGCATTGGTATATTCGGCTCTGCACCCGGAAGACAATATTTCCAAACTCGTCATGCTCGCGCCGGTGGCGACTTTTGATCGATACTATACCGAACGCCAGAAAGAACAATGGCGCCGCGACGGTTTTCTTGAATTTTATAATCCGAAAGTTGATCAAAAAATGGCACTCGATTTATCATTTCTTGTCGATATCGAACAAAATTACGAAAAATACAATCCGCTTAAAGCCGCAAAGACCACAAAATCCAGAATTTTCCTTGCCCACGGCGAGCAAGACCTTACTTCGAAAATTTGCGAATCCGAGATATTATACGAACAGATGAATCAGAATTCTGTCGAATTTAACAGATTTTCACACTGTAATCACGCTTTTAACTGGGATATAAATCGCAACGACTCTGAACCGCTGAAAATTCTCTGTGAATCTCTTTCATTATTCTTAAACAGGGAATAATTTTTTGCGAGAGATGTGAATTTTTGATTTTTTTTAGTTTTATTTGTTTTTTATAAAAAGTTTTTATATATTTGTATATTATAAAAATGATATAAATCAAGACCGATCTTTGAAAACAGGATAAATCAACGGCACAGCGGAGGAAATTTTATAGAATTTTATAAAAAAATATAAAGGAATAAAAAAATGAAAGCTAATAAAATATCATATTATTTGTGTGCAATTTTCGCTTTAGTAATTATGTTAATTCCAAATATGGCTAAAGCAGAAACTACCCTGAAAGGTGATTTTTGTATCGCAGGCGTCTGGTATTCCGGAACAATTTCTGCCTCATCAATAACATTAAAAGACGGCGTTGCGTATGTGTATCCACCTTGGAAATTTACAACTGAAAATGGTACTGTAATTTCTAATGATCATATCGGTATTATATTGCCGTATTTGCAACCCGGAAAGATTGCAAGTGGAAGTAATGCTTCTGCACCTGAGTTTTCCGAAGTCAACACTCAAGACGAAATGATGGACTTTATCGGAAATTTTTTAAGCAACAAAATAATTGTAGATGCCGACCCTTCACTACCATATTCCGGCAAAATGTTTACTTTTAAAGGAGTTAATTTAGAAGACTTCAAAGTCAAAAATAATATTAATATTTCTGTTTCCGGAAGAACCGGTGTTGTAATCACCGGCAACGGTAGCATAAACGTAAAAATATTTGACATTCTTACCGGTGAAACAGTATTAATACAAAGTGCTGATCAGAGTATAACTATACCGACTAACACTTTTACAAATGAGAAAACTCACTATTTATTGCAAGCGACAGATTCACAAAATAAAGTTGCAAGCATGCAAGTCATTCGTGATGGCGAAAATCTTCTTACGACTGTTTCTAACATTGAATAATAATTTTTTTGATACAGCCTTCTGCTGTGCCGCAAAATCGTATTTAGCCTGATTTTATCGTATCTTTTTCCGCATTTTTTCGTATTTTTGTATTTAGGAAAACTATAATTAATACAATATATACGGAGAAACATTTATGCAATTAAACAACATATTTCGGCGCATTTTGCCGGCAATATGCGGAGTTTTGCTGCTTAGCTTATGCAGCGTATCGGCACAGAAAAAGTATCTGTCAAACGACGACGCGATGAAATTGCGGCGCATGGCGGGACGTGTCTTCAGCGAGAACGGAAACTATTTCGCTTATTACACGATGCCGGACCGCGGCAATCTCGAAGGTTGCCTCTATTCTGTATTGAAAGATACGACTTACAGAATTCCGAACGGCAAGTCCCCGAGTTTTAATCAATCCGCCGATTGGGCATTTTTTGAAATTGCTCCGACAGGAGTTGAAAGCGAAAAAACCGGCGATAAAAAGCCGAAAAACGGCTTGGCTATCGTCAAAACCGAAACCGGCGAGACTACTTTCCTGAAAAATGTCGGCAAATATATTCCTACTAACGACGGACAGTGGTTGGCATATTCGTCAATTGCAAGCAAGCCGGAAAAACCGGAAGAAAAGAAAAAAAACCGTCCGGTCGGCAATACAATTTTCTTACGTAACCTTGCAAGTGAAGGCGAAATCGAAATCAGCAATGTCTCGCAATTTGAGTTTGACAGCACCTCGACTTACTTTGTTTTTGTTCGCGAGGATAAAACCGCAGAAAACAACGGTCTGTTTTATATCAACTTAAAGGGCGGATTCGCCGCACCGATGAAAATCGAAGCAGACACGAATTGCCATATTGCAAACCTCTGCTGGAACAACAAAAAGAATCTGCTGGCATACACCGCCGGACGCGAACGATTCGACGGCGCACCGGACACACTTGCCCTGAAACTTTGGTATCCGGAGACAAAACGCACCGAGATTATCGTAGATTCAACTAAAATGCGTCCCAATTTGCGCATTCCGCAGGCGAACGAACTTCGCTGGACAAAAGACGGCGAAAGACTTTTCTTCGGTACAAAACTTAAAAGCGACACCTCCGAATTTTTCCCGGATATCACTTATAACGATTCAAATTATTACAATATAGACACAATTTTAACGCAAACAACCCTCGACATGTGGCACGTAAAAGATCCGCGCATCAAAACATACCAGCATGTATGGTGGGACGAAAATAAGGACAAAACATTTACTGCAGTATTCGATTTGCTGAACATGCAGTACGTTCAACTTGCCGACACAAACCTTCCGGACGTAATGTTTGCCGAAAATGCCGACTATACAATCGGTTCAACCGACCTCCCGTATCTCTATAAAAGCACTTGGGACATCGGCTGTGCAGATATTTACAAAGTCAATATCCACAGCGGCGAAAAAACTCTCGTCGCAGAAAATGTATATAGCAATCCGACTCTCTCACCACTCGGAAATTACACAGCATACTACAAAGAACGCCAGTGGTATCTCCACAACAATAAACTCGGCGAAACCATCTGCTTGACAGATAAAGCAAACGTTACATTCTATGACGACAAAGATGACCATCCGGGAATTCCGAGCGAGTTCGGTGCCGGCGGCTGGCTCGATAACGACGAAGGACTCATGCTCTATGATCGCTACGATATATGGCTGTTCAATACTTCAAACCCGCAGGCTCCGCTCAATCTGACTGACGCCGCAGGACGTCGCACAAACAACACTTATCGCGTAATTCGCACGAACAGCGAAAAGCCGAGTTTTGCACGCAATGAAATCATTTATTTAACTCAATTCGACAACATAGCAAAAACTCGCGGCATCGCAGAAATGGACTTGAGCATTCTCGGCGCTACATCAATCATAATGGAAGAAAACGACATTCGCTTTGTCGGAAAAGCCAAAAATGCCGAAAAATATCTATTCAGCAAAGAATCGTATGATATCTTCCCTGATGTATGGCTTACAGATGCCGATTTCGTTGCTCCAAAACAAATTACCAACGTCAACCCGACAATGCACGACTACCTCTGGGGCACAATGCACCTTATGGACTACGTTTCCGCAGTTGGCGATACGCTCGGTGGCTACTACATTATGCCGGAAAATCCGGTTCCGGGCAAGCGCTATCCGGTTGTAATTTTTTTCTACGAAATGGAGAGCGACGACGCACATAGTTTCATGATACCATGGAATAATCACCTCCCGACAGGTCCGATGTACGCCGGCGACGATTATATTCTCTTCTTCCCGGACGTCCGCTTCCAAGTCGGCAATCCCGGGCAGTCTTCGCTCGATTGCCTTATTCCGGCATGCCGCAAGCTCGGTCAGCTCGGCGTTGCAGATACAAACAATATTGGCCTCTGGGGACACTCTTGGAGCGGCTATCAGGCAGCGTTTAACATCACACGTACAGATTACTTTAAATGCGTTATAGCCGGAGCACCGGTCGGCAACATGACAAGTGCTTATAGCGGCATACGCCTTGCAAGCGGTCTGACTCGCCAATTCCAATATGAATTGCAGCAAAGCCGTATCGGCGGTTCGCTCTGGGATTCGCTCGATTCGTACATCCGCAACTCCCCGATTTTCTTTGCGAACAAAGTCAATACCCCGATTTTAATAGAATTTGGCAACCAAGACGACGCAGTGCCTTGGACGCAGGGCATGGAACTTTTCCTCGCCCTCAGACGTGCACAGAAAGATGCAATCATGCTCGAATATCGCAACGAGCCGCATCATCCGCGCAAATATCACAATCGTTTGGACTACAATATCCGAATGAAAGAATACTATGACTATCATTTAAAGGGCAAGCCCGCCGCAGACTGGATTCTTCACGGAATCGAATATCGCGGAAAATGATGACAGATACGAAAAAGGCAGGTCCGAAAACCTGCCTTTTTTTGTCGTTTATTTTTTATTCCACAATCAATTTTTTGTATTTCATGCGGTGCGGAGTAATATCTCCGATACGTTTTTTGCGATTTTCGATATAATCCGAATAGCCACCCTCGAAGAAATAGACTTCCGAATCGCCCTCAAATGCAAGAATATGCGTGCAAATTCTATCAAGGAACCAGCGATCATGCGATACGACAACCGCACAGCCGGCAAATCCCTCGAGACCTTCCTCCAAAGCTCGTAAAGTATTGACGTCAATATCGTTTGTAGGCTCATCGAGAAGAAGCACATTTGCATTTGCCTTCAGGGTCAAAGCCAAGTGCAGGCGATTTCGCTCGCCACCGGAAAGTATTCCGCATTTTTTCTGCTGATCCGGACCGGAGAAATTAAATCGCGACACATACGCACGCGAATTCATCGAACGTCCGCCAAGCACAATTTCGTCCGAACCGCCGGAAACACACTCCCAGACGTTTTTCTCGGGATCAATATCCTTGTGAGTCTGATCCGCATAACCGATTGTTACCGTCTCGCCAATTTTTATTTCGCCACTGTCCGGAGTTTCCTGTCCCATAATTATGCGGAAAAGCGTCGTTTTGCCGGCACCGTTAGGGCCGATAATTCCGACAATTCCGGCCGGCGGAAGCGAGAAATTCAGATTTTCAAACAAGATTCTGTCGCCATACGATTTTTTCAGATTTACTGCGTCAATGACGTTATTTCCGAGGCGCGGACCATTCGGAATATAGAGTTCAAGGCGTTCCTCTTTTTGCTTAACGTCTTGGTTCAGCAATTGCTCGTATGAAGTCAGGCGGGCTTTTGCTTTTGCGTGTCTGCCCTTTGGCGACATACGGATCCACTCCAACTCTCGCTCGAGAGTTTTCTGGCGTTTGCTTTCGGTCTTGCCTTCCTGCTCGAGACGTTTAGCCTTTTGGTCGAGCCATTCGGAGTAGTTACCCTTCCAAGGGATGCCCTCGCCGCGGTCAAGTTCGAGGATCCAGCCTGCAACGTGATCAAGGAAATATCTGTCGTGAGTTACCGCGATTACAGTTCCTTTATACTGCTGCAAGTGCATTTCGAGCCATTGAATCGACTCGGCGTCCAAGTGGTTGGTCGGCTCATCGAGCAAAAGAATATCCGGCTGCTGCAAAAGCAATCGGCAAAGAGCCACACGGCGACGCTCGCCGCCGGAGAGTACTTTTACCGGAGTATCGCCGTCCGGACACCGCAGTGCATCCATCGCACGCTCTAGTTTGCTGTCGAGTTCCCAAGCATCGCGTGCGTCAAGAATTTCGGTCAGTTCGCCCTGCCGCTCGATAACTTTATTCATTTCGTCATCTTCCATCGGCTCGGCAAATTTCGCGCTTAGTTCGTCGTATTCTTTCAATAAATCAACTGTTTCTTTCGCTCCCTCGCGGACAATATCTATAACTGTAGCATTATCATCGAGTTGCGGTTCCTGTGCTAAATATCCGACCGAATATCCGGGAGCAAAAACTACTTTACCCTGATATGCATCGTCTAAGCCGGCAATAATTTTCAGCAATGTAGATTTACCGGATCCGTTTAGACCGATAATTCCGATTTTCGCTCCATAATAGAACGATAAATATATATCTTTCAGTATATGACGGCTCGGCGGAATTACTTTGCTCAGTCCCACCATCGAGAAAATAATTTTCTTGTCGTCTGTTGCCATTTTGATTCTCCATATTTGAGATGTGTGTAAATATTCAGTCCGCAAAATTACGAAATTTTTCGCATTATATCTAATGAAAACAATATGCCGGCATACCTACAAAAAGGGCGGAATTAATCCGCCCTGCATTTATGCCGTTATAATTAAGTTCAATGAGCCTAACGATTTATTTCTCACTGTTTTTCGAAACTACAGAAATTGCAAGTTCCTCGAGTTGCTTGCTATCAACCGCAGACGGGCAACCATCAACTAAAGAAAGTCCACTCGTAGTTTTCGGGAAAGCAATCACATCGCGAATATTGTCCGTTCCGCAAAGTGTCATGATCAAGCGGTCAAGCCCGAGCGCAAGTCCGCCATGCGGTGGAGCACCATATTTCAGAGCTTTTACGAAGAAACCGAACTTGTTTTCTATTTCTTTTTCGCCGAGATTCATGAGCTTGAAGATAATTTGTTGCACTTCGCTATCGTGAATTCTGATACTTCCGCCGCCACATTCGGCACCGTTAATTACGATATCGTATGCCTTTGCACGTACTCTGCCGGTATCGCTTTCGAGAAATTCAACGTCTTCGTCCATCGGCGAAGTGAACGCATGGTGCATCGCCATGAAGCGTCCGGATTCGTCATCATACTCAAACAGCGGAAATTCTGTAACCCAATGGAATGAGTACGTCCCTTTAATTTTGTCATAAATGCCGGTTTGCTTCGCAATTTCAATTCGCAACGCACCAAGTACGGTATATGTACGAGTCCACTTATCCGAAACGAATAAAATCAGATCGGCATCTTCCGCCTGAGTTTTGTCTTTGATAGCGGCAATTTCGGTTTCATTCAAGAATTTTGCGATTGGAGAATTTACCGTGCCTTTGTCGAATTTCATCCATGCAAGACCTTTTGCACCGTATTTTTTCGCAAGTTCAGTCAGCCCGTCAATCTGCTTGCGGGAATATCCTCCACAGCCCTTTGCATTCAAAGCGGCAACAATTCCGCCATTTTTGATTGTGTCCGCAAAGACAGAAAATCCGCAATCTTTCATATCGTCGGTAATGGTTTTCAGTTCCA
>JAQUZU010000119.1 GCA_028691175.1 Candidatus Kapaibacterium sp.
ATGAATCGCAAATAATTTCTGCACTTGACTTTGTTGATTTTGGCAGTGTGAATTTCGATACGCCGAAAGATTCGTTGCTTAGTCTGTTTGAAAATGCTTCAAGCAGCGAAATCGTAATCGAAAAAATCGAAATTATCGGCCCGGATTTGCAGCAGTTTATTGTGCCTGTTCCGCAGGAAGGCGAAACTGTTTCTGCAGGCGGAACCTACGTGATTCCGCTTCGGTTTGCTCCGTTTGAGCGCGGGCTTACAAATTCGGTGGCAAAAATATATTTTTCGGCTGACGGGTCGCCGGCTGTATTGCGAATGGTGGGCGAGGGCGTGAGCGATTGCGGTGCCGAGTCATTCAATATTACGAATTTTACGTCGGCAAGCAATGTGAATTTTGTCGGTAGTGCATACGAAAAAGACGGTGTGGCGATTTTGAATCAGGCTCGTCAATATACTTCCGGCGGTGTGGTTACGAAAAATTATATCCCGGCGGATTCCGGATTTACTGCTACATGGAGTTTTCAAATTTCGGATCCATATCAATATGTCGATACGGAAACGTCTTATCCGGGAGCGGACGGAATGTCGTTCGTAATTCATAATACAACGAATACAAATATTGGAGTTGGAGGCGGAGGAATTGCCTATCAGGCAATGAAAAATGCACTTGCAATCGAACTCGATTTATTTGCGAATGACTCGAAGCAGATTGAAAATTATGACGATCCGAACGGAAACCATCTGGCTGTATTCAAAATAGCCGAAGGCGATACAGCGCTTTCGTCTTTGCATAATATGCAAAATGTGATTGCGTTGAATACGGATATTCCGATTATTCGCTCCGATGGAACTACGTATTACGAGAAAGTCGAATATAATGCGGCACAAAAAGAATTGACCGTATATATCGATACTACCGGCGATTTTGCCGAGCCACTGTTGGTTGTATCTGATTTTCTTTTGAGTAAATATATCGACATGGAGTATGATAAAGGCGTATTCCTTTCGATAAATGCGGCTTCGGGCAGTTCGTATCAGTCGCATAAACTGCTCTCGTTCCGTACATGCTCATATACAACAGCAACTTCAATAGTTTCAGGCGTTTATGATGAATTTCCGGCAGACTTTACGGCAGAAATTCGTCCGATGCCGTTTAAAAATGATGGTGTAATTGTCCTGAATAATGCATTTGGCGGGGAATGCAGAGTTGAATTTTTTGATGAAGCCGGACAGGAAATTTTGAGCGAAATTGTGCGGTTAGTCGATGCAGGGCAGAGTGAAATTTCGCTTCCAAGCGGACTGCCACGCGGAACAAATTTTGTGAAAATATCGCTGGGCGGACATGCAAAACTCTTGAAAGCAGTGAAGTTATAGCACTTATTTTTTTAGCGTTTTAATGCGTGAAACGTGGATTGTTACTCCGATTGCAATGCACGCGAGCAATATTTGCAACCAAAACTTTTCATCTACAACGAAAAATATCGAAAACAATATTGTTATCCAGAGAAGCGAAACGGTATAAATCTTTGTCCGGAGCGGTATGCCTAAGCCGTTGCGGTAGTTGGAGATATACTTGCCGAAAAAACGATTGGTAAGCAAAAAAATCAGCAAGCGCTTTGAACTGCGGGTAAAGCAAAACGCCGAAAGCAGTAAAAATGGTGTTGTCGGCAAAATTGGCAGGAAAATGCCGATAATTCCAAGTGCGAGAGAGAGTAGTCCGATTGCTACAAAAGCAACTTTTTTCATTTGGAAGCCGTGGATTGAGAAGTGCGATTCCTCATCAATTCGGCGATTTTTGCCGGACAATTCGAACCGAGAGCCTTCACACCGTAGCGCATGGCTTTCGCAAAATGTTTTTCGTTATCAATTGAATATGCCCCAAGAACCAGGTTGCACGCCTTGACATCGTCACTGATTTTTTTGTTTAGGCTGCTAAGACTGCAAATAAATGCAGAAATGCCGTATTTCGCTAAAAGTTCATGTGGCATGAGCGGGATATGCGGAATATAAATTCCGGCAGTCGGATAATTTGGGTATCTTTCCTGAATTTCTGCAAGCATGTCATAAAAATATGACGCAAGCATAACTTGATCGGCTACTCCAACTTCCTCAATTTTTTTGACTATAAGATCGATATATTCCGTCGGATTAATTCCGTTTTGAGGTTTTATTTCGAGATTTAGGTAGGCTCTGCCTTTTATCAGCAAGAGAAATTCGGAAAATTCCGGAATACGCTCGCCAAAAAATTCCGGGGAAAAACTACTGCCAATGTCGATTTTCTTTAGTTGGCTAAGTGTAAGCGCACCAATGGATTGCTTGCCGTTCGGAGTCATGATTGTTGAATTGTGGTGAAGCACAATCTGCTTGTCGGCGGTCAAATAAACATCCGTTTCAATCATGTCCGCACCGACCTTGATTGCACTCTCGAAAGCACTCATGGTGTTTTCCGGAGCATTGGCCGAGTCGCCCCGATGCCCCGCCAAAATAAAATCATGTGTGTCGTTAAATTCGCGTATTGTTTGCATTGCTTAGCCTGTCTTCATTGCATAATAATATATTAAAGAAGCATAATTGCGGAAAATATTATAATAGAGTGGAAAATGTTTGTATTATTTGAGCAATTTTGCTCTGCAGAAATCGCCTTCGTTCGATAAAATTTCTACGTTGAAAAATTCTTTCGGTAGCTGCGCGGCGGTTTCAAAGCGAACCTTCACATAATTGTCCGTCCAGGCAGTTGTGTCGCCGGTTTCTGCGTGGAATGTTTCCGGAATAATTCTTGCGATTTTGCCGACATTTTTGTCGTAAAATTGCGATTTTTTCTGCTGCGAGAGTTCTATTAACTGATTTGTGCGATGCTTTTTGATCAAATTCGGTACTTTGTTTTCGAACTTGGAAGCACGTGCCACGGAGCGATCGGAATATGAAAATACGTGTAAATACGCGAAATCGATATTGCTCAGCAAATCATAAGTTTCCTGAAAGAGTTCGTCTGTTTCCCCAGGAAAGCCGGCAATTACGTCGATTCCGATGCAGCAATTTTTAATTTTGGAATGAATTCGCTCGATTTGCTGTGCGAAAAAATTGCTCGTATAGCGTCGGTTCATCATTTTCAGAATTGTATCGCTTCCGCTTTGAATAGGAATATGAAAATGATGGCAGAAAATTTTAGATTTCGCAATTGTGTCAATAATCTCTTCGGTAACTAAGTTTGGTTCTATCGATGAAATTCTGATCCTCAAGTCGAGCGGGAGGCTGTCGAGCATTTTTACTGCGTCGGTAAAATTTTTCCCTTCAGACGAATATTCGCCGATATTTATGCCGGATAAAACAATTTCTTTTGCTTGCACAAAATTTAAACTTAGAACTTCTTCGCGAAGATCTCCGAAATTCATGCTCCGCGAGCGCCCACGCGAATATGCAACGGCACAATATGTGCAGAAATAATCGCAACCGTCCTGGATTTTCAGGGCAGTGCGAGTGTGAACTTCGTTGTCGATTGATGTTGCTGCGTGAAATTCTGCGTTCTTTAAGCCGTCGGTATAGATTTCGCAATTCGAATCTTTTTCGCAATTTTTCAAAAAAATATCTAATTCAAATTTCTCTTCATTGCCGAGAATTAATTTTACACCGTCGATTTCTGCAATTTCTTCCGGATGTAATTGTGCATAGCAACCGAATACGCCGATAATTGCGTCCGGAAATTCGCGATGGATTCGGCGAATCAACTTGCGGCAATCGGAGTCTGCATTGTTGGTAACTGTGCAAGTATGAACGAAAACTGCGTCTGCAGGTTCGCCGAAACGGACAATTTCATGTCCTGCGGTTTTCAGTTGCTCCTGCAAAATTGACGTCTCTGCAAAATTGACTTTGCAACCGAGATTGTAAAAAGATACTTTCATTGAATTGCTATTTTGCCAGTTGATTAGTTAGTACTGCAAGACTTTGCATCAAATTTGCTTCTTCGATGATTATTTCGTCCGGCACTTTCAAACGGCACGGCAGCAAATTCCAGATCGCTTTTATTCCGCCGGCAACAAATTTATCGGCAGTTTCCTGTGCTGCATGTTCCGGCACGGCAATAATGCCGATATTCACTTTCATAAGTTTCGAAAGTTCAGGCAGCCGTTCAATATCGAGGATTTCAACGTTGTTAACAATGTTACCGATTTTTTCAGGATTGTTGTCGAACGCAGCTACAATATTTACGCCCATATATTTGAGCAGAGAAAAATTCAAAACAGCATTGCCTAAATTGCCGACACCGACAAGAAATGCGTTTTCTATATTATTCCAATTAAGTGAAGATTTTATTGACTCCAATGTAGTTTTTATGTTGAAACCGATTTTTGGATGTCCGGATATTTCGGTAAGTTGTAAATCTTTTCGCACTTGAGTCGGATCAAACATTAAATTATTGGCAATTTGCGTCGAACTGACTGTTTCTATGCCGGCATCAAGCAGCTTCTGCAAATATACCACATAGTATGATAAGCGTCTGAGCGTTGGTTCCGGAATTGTATTGAATTTATTTAGATTTTTCATGCCGTTTCTTTATTTTTGTCATTGTTCTGTGTTCGAGATTATTTGCACAGAATTTCAAAAAATTTAAAACTCTGAACTGTTTAAGACGGATATGTTTTGCAATTAGTGTATTACTCTATCGTCTTAATTATTATGTTGTTAAAATTTATATAAAATCGAAAGAATGCTTAAAATTAAAACATTAATAGTCGCAATTGCTTTTGCTTTTGTAGGCGAAAATATTGCTTGTTCGGCTCAGGAAACGGATATGCGGGAGTTGCAGCAGAAAAATTTAATTTACGCTCTAAGTATCAGCAAAACATTTTTCCCCGATGAAGCGGGAACTTATTCGATGGGGAAGAGCGAAATCCAGTTCTTTAATTTGACTTTAAAATCCGTTTTTGAGATGCTGCTCGAGGCATCGCCGCTTACAATTGAGGTGCCGGACGACCTGATAAAAGATAATATCGACATATATTACAGGCCCGGAACAAACGAAAATTATATGCAATATCGCGAAAAAATGTTTGGTGATATTTGTCATGCGATGGGCGTTGAGCATAAAACCGAAAAAAGACGTCAAAATGTATATAAATTGCGCTGTGGGGATTGCTCTGCTTTGCAAAAAAAATATTCTGATATGATGGCGAAAAACACCAAAGTAGAAACTAAATTCGAGGAAAAAGACGGACGCTGGAAAGCGCAGGTCGCTCCGGTTACGCTTGTAACTCGCTATCTTGAAACAACTTACAAACATGTCTTCGTAGATGAAACGAACTTGCGCGGTTACTATGATTTTGACTTGTCCGAAAAAAATATTGACGCTGTGATTAGCGATCTAAAGAAAATGGGCATTGATGTCGTCGTTGAAGAGAAAGACATCGAAATCCATAAATTCGTAAAAATCAAATAAAACAGGGCGAATTAATTTCGCCCCGAT
>JAQUZU010000120.1 GCA_028691175.1 Candidatus Kapaibacterium sp.
GCTGATCGGCATGAGCAGTCGAACCTGCGGTTTTGGTATTGGTTGAACGTATCCAGCTTGAGCCTGCATCGCTTGAGCGATGGCACTCGATTCCGCCGAGAATAACTTTGTCCGGATCTGTATTCTTGACTGCGAGCGACAAATCGTAATAAGACTGTCCACGATTGGTTTCGCTTAGATCGTAGCCCCAATTCAGATAGTTGCCGTTGCTTGAATCTGCCTGTATAGAGAAAGTTTCGCCTCCATCATCAGAGATTTGAAAAGAGTGAAATCCGGAATGATAGAACTGCGAGCACAAGGTATAAAGATTATCCGGAGCCGCAGGAGAAACAGCCAACTGAATTCTTCCGGCTTCACGAATAGTTCTGATTAAAGTCCAGGTCTCGCCGGCATCAACCGATTTAAAGATGTAATTTTCTTCGGAGCGTCCTGCAGTTGCAGCGTATAATGTATTCTCATCGTTCGGTTTTTGTTCAAGATCGCGGAAAGTACCGCCTTGTTTTACTGTCCAAGTTGCCCCACCGTCGATTGATTTATATATGCCTCTGTTGGTTGCGGCAATAACGACATCCGGATTTGTTGGCGAAACAAAAAGTCTTGAAATAATATTTCCGTCTTTCATTTCATTTGCAATGCCGGTAATATCCCAGGTTTTTCCGCCATCAGTCGTTTTGACGATACCGATGGAAGCGAAATATCCCGCTGTTCCGAGCGAGCCGTTGGCGTCGCCGGTTGCAACATATACTATATTCGGATTTGTCGGCGAGATTGCAATATCGGAGACTCCAAGCGACAAAAATTGTGTAAACGGGAAATTCTCCCAAGTTTTACCCTTGTCTTTTGTGCGCCATACGCCACCACTTGCCGAGCCAACCCAAAATTCATTCACATCAGTCGGGTGGAAGCGGACTACATTAATGCGTCCCAATCCTTTTGAATCAACGTGTTTATTGTATTTTTCCGGATTGGTAACAGGACCGATTAAATCCCACTGTTTTGACTGCAGTGCGTCGATTCTTTTCTCGGAGAAATCTCGTAATACGTTGGAATATATATCGATTGCATCTTTATATTGACCATTTGGATATAGGCGTTGTTTCCAAAAATATTCCCAGCGATTGTACTGTTTCCAGCCTTTTTGTTTGTTTAGAGGTAAGCCTTGCCAAACTTCCTGTTGGTCTTTTTTCAGTTGATACATCGCGGAATTTTGATAATTCGGAATGAAAGATTCGAGATGTTGAGCACTTGCAATGGTTCCTGCACCGGCAAATATGCACGCGGACAAGATTGATAGAAGTGTCTTCTTTACTATCATGTTTGATATCCCTTTAATATTGATATTTAATACCAAAATAAAGACGAACTATATATATAAATATTGTGATTAATAGCTATGCGATAATAAAAGAAATATAATCTTATATACACTAATCTTTTTAATTTATCGTCCATATCCGTGATTCAAGTAATGCAAGATTCATTAAGTAAATTATGTAACTTGTTGAAAAATAAGAAAGGATTGAATATGAAGGCAAATCAAGAAAAATTTACCGTAAAAGCGCAGGAAGCTATACGCCAAGCACAAGAAATTGCAAGGAGTTACAACAATCAGTTAATAGAGCCGGCACACCTGTTTTCTGCACTTATACAGGATAAGGAATCGATTGTTAGCGGGATAGTGGCAAAAATTGGTTCAGATATTAATACATTGCGAATCAAAGTTGCCGAACTGCTCGAAAAATATCCGAAAGTATATAACACAAATGAAGTTTATCTTTCGAACAATACGTCTAAAATACTTGACTTCTCAATTACTTATGCCGCACAATTAAAAGACGATTATGTCTCGACGGATCATATTTTTTATGCTTTTGCAGAAGTAAAAAATGAGTGTTCGGATTTGCTCCAGAGCAACAACATAACGAAGGAAAATATTCTGAAAGCAATGCAGGCGATTCGCGGAAACAAGCGAATTACCGGCGATAATCCGGAGGAAACTTTAGAGGCACTTGCGAAATATGGACGCCTGCTGAATGACGAAGTTCGCCGTGGCAAAATTGATCCGGTAATCGGACGTGATGAGGAAATTCGCCGTGTATTGCAGGTGCTTTCGCGACGTACAAAAAATAACCCGATCCTGATTGGCGATCCGGGCGTTGGCAAAACGGCAATTGTTGAAGGAATCGCAAGGCGGATTGTTTCTGGAGATGTGCCGGAAACGCTAAAATCGAAGCAATTATATACGCTTGATATTGGTGCGTTGCTTGCCGGTGCTTCTTTTCGTGGGCAATTCGAGGAGCGACTTAAGGCTGTGATTAAAGAAGTTCAGGATGCAAATGGAGAAATAATTCTTTTCATCGACGAAATCCACACGCTGGTTGGAGCCGGCGCTTCCGGCGGTACGCTTGACGCGGCAAATATTCTGAAACCGGCACTTGCGCGTGGCGATTTGCGATGCATTGGCGCGACTACGCTCGATGAGTATCAAAAATATTTTGAGAAAGATGCGGCTCTCGAGCGACGTTTCCAGAAAATTATTGTGTCCGAGCCAAGCGTAGAGGATACTGTGTCGATTCTTCGAGGGCTGAAAGAAAAATACGAACTTCATCATGGTGTGCGAATAATGGATTCGGCGATTGTCGCGGCGGCAGAATATTCAAATAGGTATATTGCCGATCGATTTTTGCCGGATAAGGCGATTGATCTGATTGACGAAGCGGCAAGCAAATTGCGGATGGAAATTGACTCCATGCCGGAGGAACTCGACGCAATCAGTAGAAAAATAAGACAGTTAGAGATAGAGAAGCAAGCTCTGTTGCGCGATATTGCGAATGGCTAAAATATACAGTACGGACGGACATAGGCTCCCCGAGCCTACAAAAGGGTGCCTGTGCAACCGTATCGGAATTTGTTTACTTACACTTACTATAGCATTTTTATCGAGTATTTCTTTAAATGCACAGCCGGCAGTTCCGCATTTTTCTACCGGATATGAAAAAAAAGATGATGTGAATAGTTTGTTTGCAGATTTGTTTGTAAAGTCTACAATATTAAATACTGACGTAAATATTTTAGAAAAATATAATGCAACTACTATAAATTCTAATAACTTAAGCAAGAAAACCGAGAATTTTTTTTCTCTCGGATTATTATATCAAAATTGGGGAAAATTTAAGCCGGGAATCGAGTCGGAATTTGTGTTAAGTCACGACAGTAAAAGCATTGGAAATCATACGCTTTACGATGTTTCGATTGTTCCAACTTTAGCGTATTTTTTCTCCGAAAATAATTATTTGAAAGTCGGTGCCGGCAAAAAAATTACCGATAAATTCGGAATATATTCTGACGGTCCGGCAGTGCTTGCAGATTTGAATTTTTCTGATTTTGACTATGAAAATTTCTCCGGAGAGGCGTCAGTTCGTTCGCGATATTTTTTTTTCGACGATGACAGGACGAATCGTGATATTCTTGCGAAGTTAAAGGTGTCCGCGAATTCATCTGAAGTTGATAAGATCGAACTAAATACGTCCTATGGCGATAAACTTGTCGATTTTATCACTTTTGTTCGCAATAATCCGGAAGACTATCTATATGAGATGAATACAGATAAGTTGTTTAATTCTCAAATACTTATTGATTATTATCTGATAAAAGATATACAGTTTAAGTCGAGTATAGAATATTTTTCGCAATCAAAACGTCGTGTGTATGATAAATCGAGTGAATTTGTTAATGCATCGCTGTACGGCAGAAAATCCGAGTCGGTTAAGTTCTCTACTTCCAACGTGTTACTGCTTTTACTCGATAAACTGAAATCTTCATTCAGCCTTGATTACGAAAGCACGGAAGAGCATTTCGATGCATTCAAAAATTCGGAAAATTTCGATAATTCGCAACTTGCGTCAGTAAAAAATACGCAGAAAATGAACGATTATTCGGCGTCTAAACTGCAGATTTCTACAGCAAATACGTTGCTTTTGGGACGGCGTGATTCACTGTCTGTAAATCTTCTTGCTTCAATTTATCGCTATGATACGCCACACAAAGACAATAAAGATGAGCATGATGAGTCTTTTTCTTCTTTGTATGTTCAATACGCACATAGATTTACGCGGCGGTTTAATTATCGGGTTCTGCTGGATGTTAAGCACCAGCACTATGTCTATCTGAATGCGGAGAAAAGTGCCGGCAGCAATGCTGTAAAAACGATAAGACTTCGTTTCGGACCGGAATATAAAAACGATGTTATCTTTCTTAGTCCAACGCTCGAAGTGCTTGCAAATTATCATATTTACGACTTTGCAAAAACGAGCGGATCTGTCTCGACCTATAGTTTTAGGCAGATTTCTTATCAAGACAGCATCGTTGCAAAATTGAATGAGAAGCTTCTAATTTCGCTGAATTCTTCGATTAGATATAGCGAGCGCGGAATTTTGTACTGGGATTCTTTTTCCGAACTTCCGATTTCCGGAAATTTTGAAATAATGTTTAAGTGCATGATTTATAGACACTTTAGACGAATCTATTTCGGACTTGGATCTAACTATTATAAACTGAAACAAGATAATCTGCAGATGCATAGAAATACGCATTTGTCTAAAATAATTAGTCCGGAAGCAGTAATTGGCATAAAATTTTCTAATGAAAACGTGGTTCGATTGGTCGGAAAATACGACTTTCAGGACATAGGTGGAGCAACTCGCGAGGTTGCAAATCTAAATCTTCAAGCCAACGTATATTTTTAAGGTGAATGATGGAAGAAACATATATCTTTTCAAAACAAGTCGTTTTTCCGAGCGAGAGAAAAGCCGTAAAGCTTTTTGAGCCGATAATTGCAGAATTACGCGGCATGATCAGTTTCTCGGACGAATTGTATTATAACATTTTAATTGCCGGAACAGAGGCAGTCAATAATGCGATAATTCACGGCAATAAGTGCGTTAAAAATAAAAAGGTTGTGCTTTTTGTCCGTGCAAATGACCGAGCAATTATAGTCGAAATACGAGATGAAGGTGAAGGCTTCGAAATGGGCGAAGTCAGCGACCCGCGTATTCCCGATAATCTTATGAAAGTGAGCGGGCGTGGCGTTTTTTTGATCAAAGAACTTGCCGATGGAGTTGAATTTAAGCGAACAGAGACCGGAATGCACATTAAAATGATATTTAGGCTTAAATAGTATTTCATTCTTAGCGAAAAAAATCTTATTTTTGAAGTCAGCATTTTGAAGAGAGCAAAAGAGAAAATATGATAGATAGATATACTAACTACAAAGAAAATATAGTACATAGCATTGTTGCCGATAATTCGGAAAAAGATGTCTTTTTGATCTCCGGGGGCTTTGGAACCGGAAAATCAAAGTTAGTCGAAGAAATTCTGGCGGATCTAAAAGCCGGAACAACTGTTGACGGCATGATCTATTT
>JAQUZU010000121.1 GCA_028691175.1 Candidatus Kapaibacterium sp.
GCTTATTTACAATTTTTTTATATCATAATTCATTTTACAATTTACTATCAAACACCTATATAATATTTTCGGAAACATTCCGTCTTTAAAATCATGTTTCACAAAACTAAAATATACAATATGATTAACATTACTTTTGATCAAAAAGGCACATATCAGATTATTCATCTCAATGGCGAGTTTATCGGCGGGGCCGAAACCGACGACTTACGTAAGGCTTTGACCGATGCTGCAAAAAGTAAAATCAACAACGCTATTTTGGATTTAAGCGGGGTAACTTTCCTGAATTCAATGACTCTCGGCGTACTGCTTTCTGCAAACGCTCTGTTTCATCATCAAGGCGGAAAAGTCGTTTTGGCAAATCCGAGTTCATACGTAAAGTCTATTTTCGAAACCACAAAGTTAACTCTGATTTTTACAATCGACAATTCGATAGAAGACGCGGTTGAATCGTTAGCAAAGCAATAGCAAATGAATAAATTTTCCGGATTGATAAAGTTTTTTGCCTTTGCAATTTGTTCTTGCTGTCTTGTAGCAACATGTTTTGCTCAAGACAGCACGCACACAACCAAAGCGGAAGTCTTCAAAATGCAAAAATCGCCAACCGGAGCGATAGTTCGCTCGCTAATCCTACCCGGGTGGGGACAATATTATGTTGAATCATACTGGAAAATCCCGCTATTTCTCGGTGCGGCGGGTACATGTGCGTATTTTATAATAGATAACAACAATTCGTTTAACGCCAAAAAAGATCAAATCGCCAAGCTTGCGAGCGAAAATCCAAACGACCCATACCTCGATTTATATAAACGCCAGCGCGAAGTATATCGCGACAATCGCGACCAAGCCACATTTTTCCTTGCCGGCGTATACATTTTAGCGGCAGTAGATGCTTATGTCGGAGCACATCTTTTCGATTTTGATGTAAGCGATAAAATTTCTTTTAATCTCGTCCCGACTAATCAAAACTCTTTCGTAAGTCTTTCGATGCGGATTAAGATGCAATAGATTTTTTTGATTTCTGCATTTGCATCCGGAACGTAAAAAACACAATAAAAACGATGCTGATCATCATTCCAAACCCGATAATTCGAGTTACAACGTCGTTCTCAGCATCAATTTTTGCTATTTTCTCCGCAATTTGCGAATTTTCATACTCGATAAAACTTTTTATATTCTGCAGAAAAATATTACGGATAACGAACATGTTATCCAGCAAGGCATTCGTAGCACCGCGCTTATTCTTAACATTCAGATTGCCGATTACAAGTTGTAATCCGTCATGAAGTTCAGTTCTGCAGTTAAGAATTTTGTCTAACAATATCTTTTCATGTTCGTTCATCACCGAGGATTTCAACATATCCGTTACCACAGTTGCTTTTTCGGTAAATTGCTGCAATGCCCTACCGTTTTGCTCCTGCATTTTCGGGTTATTCACCAGAATCATGTCGCGCACACGAACGGAAATCTGATTTACCTCATCGCGCAATTCGTTTGCAATATTAATTTTCGGTATATTCTCATCGGAAATTTCCGCAAGTTTATTCTGCATGTGATGATTAAACACGAAAATAACTCCGAGCAAAATCATCAAAACGATCCATCCGCTCAGGTAAAGTCCTAATCTGCCATTTAATTTCATGACACTATCTTTCGCCAATTTGCTATGCAACAACAGCTGAAAGTTTATCTCGCTCTGTTGCATTAAACATTTGTTCTACATCAAGGACGATTTCAACCTTATCGCCTACTTTGCCGATTCCCTTAATAAATTTGTTATTTGTTCCTTTAATTGAAGTCGTAATTTCTTCTTCCGGAATATCCATTACTTCATTCACACTATCGACAATCAATCCGATAGACATTTCGTTCAAGATAACAATAATTATACAGGTTCTGTTTCCGTACTCTACTTCGGGCAACCCGAAACGCTTTCTCATATCAATCACCGGATAGACGCTATTGCGCAACTTAATAATTCCGGAAATATAACTTTCGGTTTCAGGCAATGGAGTAAACTTCTGCATTCCGATAATTTCATTTATATATTGAATTGGAATTGCATATTCTTCTTCAGCAATTAAGAATGAAATATACCGGTCTTTTTGGGTATCTTCATCGTCATCAAAATTTTCATCATATTCGGAATCAAAATCACTGCTATGTGCTTCCATGTTTGTCCTTTTTGTTATTAGATATGCTTAATGATCATATTAAAGTAATATAAAAATAACAAGATTTTTTCTAAAATGCAAGGAATATTTTTTAATCGAGCAAGAGAAAATCAAAGTTGTATTTCTTGTACATTATTTTTTCTTTCTCTCACCTCACCGTACATGCCCAACGTAGAAAAAAAAGGGCGATTTAATTCGCCCATAAAATTCTCTGATTTGTTATTGCTTATTCTTGTGCCGCTTTTATTCGCACTGCAAGTTTATCGAGAAAGTCTTTTTCGAGCAAGCCGTTTGATTTAAAGAAATGCACAATACTTGTAACATGCGACTCGTGTCCGGACATTTTCGTGGTCATTGTCATTTCGACTACTTCCGGCTCAATTTCCTTTAAAATAAATTTATATTCGAGTCGGCCGTTTTCCCAGACAGATCCCGGAATAAATTTCATATCATACTGGTATTTCTGAAGAGTACGATAGGTTGTATCCGAACCTTCGGTGAAAACATAATTATCAGAGCGAATCATGCCTTTATACAAGCCTTCATCATTCTGTGAATACTTCTCGGTAGCAACATTCGCCGGCAAAGCAGCGAGATTTTCTTTGATTGCATTCCAAACAACATCAAAAGGTGCTTTATAGGTCTCAATATATTTTTCTTTAAAATATTTGAGGCGTTCGGGAATATCGTCGCCAGCGTCCTGAGCCATGAGTTGTGGCGCGATGCAAAGCAACATGCACAATGCTGACATTAAAACTGCAAATTTTTTCATATTATTTCCTTTTTTTAGTCAAAACTCTCTTCATCTATTAGACGAATTGATTGCCACTATTATTTTTCAATTCTTGAACACATTTTTTCACATCTTGAACTTTTTCTTTCGGACAAATCAAGACAGCGTCTTTCGTAACAACAACGACGAAATTATCAAGTCCGATTGCTCCTACAGCAATCTTTCCGGCAGTCTTATTAACAACAATCGTATTTTTGCAATCAATTTCAGAAATCACACCTTCTGTAATATTTCCGTTTTGATCCGGACATTTCACACGCTCCAAAGAATCCCAGGATCCGACATCGTCCCAGTGGAATTTTGCAGTAACACTATAAATTTGCTCGAATTTCTCCATCAGCCCGTAATCAATCGAAATATTCGGGAATTTTTCGAAAATATAGCCTACATTCACAGAATCAACATCATATGCATCGCTGACGAAATCGCGGTATTCATCGGCCATATCATTAATTTTCGAACCGACTTCCGGTAAATGTTTAAGCATTCCTTCGCAGAACGTATCCAAGCGGAAAAAGAACATTCCGCTATTCCACAAATGCACGCCGGACTCCATATATACTTTTGCGGTATCCAGATCCGGTTTTTCACGAAATGACTTCACCGGCAGAATATTTATTTCCTGGTCTTTTTCCGGAGTTCCGAGCATATTCAGATTTGCCCACGAAGACGACATTTCCAAATATCCGTATCCGGTTTCGGGGCGAGTCGGCGGAATTCCAATCGTGCAAATCGATTTGTCGATTTCGATAAAATCCATTGCCGAAGCGACTGTTTTCCGAAATTCGCGCACAGGACGAATATCCTGGTCTGCGGTCAGCACAGCGATAGATATTTCGTCGTCGGCAAACTGTCCGTCATATTTTGCTTTTATTACTGCAGCCGCGAGTGCCAAACACGGTGCCGTATTACGCTTGCACGGTTCGGCAATCACATTTTCGGACGGGACTGTCGGAACTGCCCAGCGAATAGCTTTTACCAGCAGTTCGCTCGTAATAATATAAATATCTTGTCTGTCGATTAACCCGTTGATGCGATCTATCGCCTCTTCAAGCATAATTTTATCTGAAAGTAGCGGAAGAAGTTGCTTCGGTTTTTCCATTCGGCTGAGAGGCCAAAAGCGTTCGCCCGAACCTCCCGCCATAATAACCGCAATACGTTTCATGTGTATTCCTATCTGTTAATAATGAATTTTCGTTCTAAAGTAGAATTTCCGGCAGACATAATTCGCAAGTAGTAACTTCCCGCAGAAAGTGCACTTGTATTAATTTCAAATTCTGTTCTACCGGATTCAAAATTTCTATTTTCAAATACCTGTTTTGCCACATTGCCGTTTATGTCATATACTTGGCACGAATAAATTCCCGATTTAGGGCAGTCAAAAGCAACTTTCAGCTCGCTTGAAGCAGGATTTGGAAAAGCTATAGCACCGCTTTTCGCACCGAAGAAATCCTCCGCACTGCTGCGCTGCAATAATATTTCATAATCTTTCGCAATATCCGCAGAAGCTGCGAGTTCATCTAAATCCCTGCCGACAAAAATCGCAATCGCAATTTTTTTACTTTCGCCGGAAGCAAGTGCAAACGGTCCTGCACCAATCACCTGCGAAATGTCCGTTGCAGTATTTACAGAATTTACTATTCCGCTTGAGAGAGTCAATTTTTTCTCGTCATCGAAAAATCCGTCATATACACCTATACCTTCTTCTTCCGCATTATCAATTCCGTAATATGCTACAGAATAAGGACTTATCGTTTTCATTCCGACATACGGAGCAGAATCATCTACAGGGCTATAGCAATACGAGAAATCTTTTTCGGAAAAATAGTTGCATAAGTTTTCACGCACAGCCGATCCGATGTCCCAGTCAAAGAAAATTCCCGCATACATATTTTCGACATCAACATCCGATTTATTCTGCACATAAAATTCTATTACAATTATGTTTCGCAAATCGGCATCCGACGACGCATAAATATTTTGTTCTACAGAGAATGAGTAGTCCAAACTATCATCGAACTGCGATTTCGCATTTTTCCACGTGGTTTCATTCGAGAGTTCCTTTACCCCATTTCGAATTTTGAAGGCACGCCCCTTAAGCGAACTTTCAAGACGAGCGACGTCGTATAATCTTTCGCCGTCTGCATTATACAGCATTGTCGCCCCCTCGAAAAGCATTGTTTTATCGCAGTTTTTATAACGGAAACCAATTCCCTGCGTGTTGGACGGGTAGTCGTTAAATGCAAGATTTCCGCAACTATTTACGGTAAGTGCAATATCGTTATTCGAGAAATCAATATACGATTTTCTCAAAGTAATTGAAGTAGATTCAATTCGCAAAATTTGGTCATCATTCAGTAATCGCACC
>JAQUZU010000013.1 GCA_028691175.1 Candidatus Kapaibacterium sp.
AGTTTTTCTCTTCTCAGAGCAATTCTTGCCTTAGTAATTAACTTTTCTGCATACGGGCGGAGTTCTTTAGCTTTTGCTTCAGTTGTTTCAATGTTTTTGTGCTCGAACAACGCAGTAGCCAAGTTTCTCATCAGTGCTTTTTTGTGGGCACTTGTGCGAGTTAATTTACTTCCTTTAACCAAATGTCTCATATATCACTCAGTATTTCAATTTACAATTTTACAATTCGCTTATTAATAAGCATCATTTAGGTCGAGATGTTTATGAACTGGTTCATCTCTAAGTATTTTATCAACGTTCATTCCGAATTCAAGCCCGTATTGTCTTACGACTTCGGTTAATTCGGACAACGATTTTCTTCCGAAGTTTCTGAATTTCAGGAGTTCGGATTCTTGCAGGTGGACGAGTTCGGACAAGTTTTTGATAGAAGCGGCTTTCAAGCAGTTATGTGCTCTAACGCTGAGTTCGAGTTCATCGACCGACGTCAAGAGTATTTTCTTGAGTTTGTTTCTTTCTTGTTCTTTAATCTCGTCTTCCGGATTTTCTTTTACAATTTTTTCTTCTTCGTAGTCTTCTTTATTTATGAAGTACTTAACGTGTTCGAGAAGAATTTTCGCAGAGAAGTGTACTGCGTCTTTCGGAGCGATAGAGCCATCCGACGTAACATCGAGAACGAGTTTTTCGTAGTCTGTTCTATGACCAACACGGAACGGTTCAATATTATAAACAACGTTCATAATTGGGGTATAGACAGCATCGATTGGCAACATACCGATGGGGAAATCAGAGATGTTTTGCTCCTCGCTTGGGACATATCCTCTACCTCTACCGAGGCGGAGTTCAACATCGAAGTCCGCGTCATCTGCGAGAGTTGCAATGTGTTGTTCCGGATTCATAACGAGCAAACCCGGGCAAGCATCTTCGATATCTTTTGCAGTCCAAATCTTCGGACCTTTGAGTCGGAAATTGACTTTAGTCACTTTCTTATCGACGGCTTTGATTCGTACTTCTTTTACGTTCAGTATAATCTCAGTTACATCTTCCAGCACGCCCGGCACGGTTTGGAATTCATGTAGCACATCGGACATTTTTAAGCCGACTATCGCCGTGCCCGGAACAGATGAAAGCAGCACTCTTCTGAAGGAGTTGCCCAAAGTTACGCCGTAACCTTTTTCAAGTGGCTGGATTGTAAATCTGCCGAAGGTTTGGCTCTCGTTTTCATCAATCTGCACCTTATCGGGCATCTGTAATTGATTATTCATATTATTCTTTTATAGTTATTTTACAAAAATTTCACCGGTAAAAACCAATCAATATCCTGCGAATTGCGGATTATACTCTTCTGCGTTTCGGCGGGCGGCATCCGTTATGAGGAATCGGAGTCTTGTCTATTACGCTGTGGATTTCCAAGCCGGAAGCACTAAGCGCACGAATTGCGGCTTCTCTTCCGGATCCGGGACCCTTTACGCTAACATCGACTTTTCTCAATCCCATATCGAAAGCATCTTTTGCTGATTTTTCGGCAGAGACTTGTGCAGCATACGGAGTGTTTTTCTTAGAACCGCGGAAACCATTCTTTCCGGCTGTGCTCCATGCCAAAACATTACCATAAGCGTCTGTAATTGTTACCATTACGTTATTAAAAGTTGCTCTTACGAAAGCGCGTCCGTGAGCATCGGTAACAATTTTTCTTTTTGTTTTTTTCTTACCTGCAGCCATTATTTTATTTTTTACACTAATATTTGTTAACAATATTTATTATCTTTTTTGGCTACAGCCCGAGGTAATTCCATCAGGCTGTATTTTAACTACTTCTTAGCAGCTTTCTTCTTTCCTGCAACTGTCTTTCTCTTACCCTTACGAGTACGGGAATTTGTTCTGGTGCGCTGTCCGCGGCATGGCAAGCCTCTGCGGTGTCTGAGGCCGCGATAGCTTCCGATATCCATAAGGCGCTTGATGTTAAGCTGAATTTCGCTTCTCAAGTTACCTTCTGTCTTATACTCAGCCAGAATGTTACGGATCTGGGCAATTTCATCGTCTGTCCAGGTTGCTACTTTTTTATTTGGGTCGATTCCTGCTTTATCTAAAATCTCATAAGCAGAGGTTCTTCCGATTCCGAAGATGTAGGTAAGTCCTACATACCCTTTTTTACCGTTCGGTAAATCTATACCAGCTATACGTGCCACTTATTTTTTACCTTTCTTTTAACCTTGTTTCTGCTTAAATCTTGGATTTTTTTTGTTAATTATGTAGATCCGACCTTTACGACGAACGATTTTGTCGTCCGGGTTTCTTTTTTTCACAGATGCTGAAACTTTCATCTTTTTTGCTCTTTATATATTATGCTTAATGTTTATTTATATCTATATATGATTCTTCCCTTAGATAAATCGTAAGGGGACAATTCGACTTTGACCTTATCGCCCTGGAGAATTTTGATAAAGTTCATTCGCATTTTTCCGGAGATGTGTGCGAGGACTTTATGATCATTCTCAAACCTAACTATAAATTGCGTGTTAGGCAAAGTCTCTTCTATAATTCCGTCAAGTTGTATGAGCTCTTGTTTTCCCATAAATCAATCTCTTAATGTTAGAATTCTTGCTTTTCCGTTATCCACTAAGACTGTATGCTCGAAGTGGGCTGCCGGCGAACCATCGGCAGTTACGAATGTCCAGCCGTTAGGCATTTCTTTCGTATATTTTGCTCCGGCATGAACCATCGGCTCGATGCAGAGTGCCATATTTTTCGCCAACTTTACATTCGGATAAGATTTACGATACAGCAACGGCGGAAGGAAATTCGGGATTGCCGGTTCTTCGTGCATTTCGCGTCCGATACCGTGTCCGACTAATTCGCGAGTTACGCTGCAGCCATTGTTTTCGCAATGTTTTTGTACAGCCGCGCAAATATCATATAATTTATTTCCGTCAATTGCCTGCTCGATACCGAGGAAGAGAGCTTCCTCGGTTATCCGCATCAGTTTTTTCTTTTCTTCGTTAATTTCGCCGATTGCATAAGTAACAGCGCTATCACCGAAAAAACCGTTTATGTCTGCGACACAGTCGCATGTAATTATATCGCCTTCGACAAGTTTTCTGTCGCTTGGAATGCCGTGAACGACTTCCTCATTCACTGAAGTACATAGCGTAGCGGGGAAAACGTGTCTGCCCCATCGATAGCCCTTGCATGAAGGATTGGCATTTTTGCTTCGAATATAGTCTTCGGCAATTTGATCTAATTCCAGAGTTGAAACTCCCGGTTTCATATATTTTGTCAAAGTAGATAACGTCTCGGCTACAATTCTGCAAGCCTTTTCCAATGCAATTACTTCTGCATCGGTCTTAATATAGGGAACCGGTAGTTTACTTGCTCTGTGCATTATCTGCCGACTCCTACTCTACCTTTAATTTTGCCGCTCTTCATAAAGCCGTCATAGTGTCTCATTAGTAAGTATGATTCGATTTGCTGCAAAGTATCCAAAGCAACGCCGATCATAATCAATAATGATGTGCCGCCAAAGAATGAAGCAAAAGAACCCGTAACGCCCAGGAGGTTGATTGCGAAAGTCGGCATTACTGCGACTAAAGCGAGGAACAACGATCCCGGAAGAGTGATCTTGGTCAAGATGTTTTCAATATAATCTGAAGTCTGAGTTCCCGGACGAATACCCGGAATGAACCCACCTTGTTTTCTCATGTTTTCTGCAATTTCTCTAGGGTTGAAAATAATTGCAGTATAGAAGTATGTAAATAATACGACCATTACGCCGTAAATCAAAGCATATACCATTGATCTCTCGCTGAAGTATGCTGCGATTTGGTGTAACCATTCGCTTTCCGGGAAGAAACTTGCTACAGTGCTCGGGATAAACAGGAGCGACTGTGCGAAGATAATCGGCATTACGCCGGCGGTATTCACTCTGAGAGGAATATACTGCGTAGTACCACCGAATACTTTTCTGCCAACCTGGCGTTTTGCATATTGAACAGGAATGCGTCTCGCTCCCTGCGTGATGTATATTACGCCCGCAATTACTGCAACCAAAATTGCAAGAATTACGATTTCTATTGGCCATGGGCGTTCGCCAAGTAAGAATACCTGGTTAAATTCCTGGAAAGCCGAGCCCGGCAGACGTGCGATAATACCGATCATGATGATCAGCGAAATACCGTTTCCGATGCCGCGTTCGGTGATTTGCTCGCCGAGCCACATCAAGAAGATTGTGCCGGCCGCGAGCAAGAATATTGTCGTTATTTGAAAAAGCAAACCGGCTTCCGGTACTACCGGCAACCCGTTAACTTCCATGTTTATCATACGTATACTAACGCCCCAGCCCTGCAGTGCCGCAATGGCAACAGCAGCACAACGCGTCCACTGGTTCAATTTACGTCTTCCTTCTTCGCCTTCTTTTTGCATCTTCTGAATTTCCGGTACAACAACACCGGCAAGCTGGAATATAATCGATGTCGTGATGTACGGCATGATACCAAGCGCAAAAATAGCGGCGTTAGAAAAAGCACCACCTACGAACAGGTCAAACAGCCCGAACAAATTGTTTGCGTCTCCGCCTTTGGAAGCTTCAAGAAGTTCCATATTTACGCCGGGCAACGTAATGAAGGCACCAATTCGAACAACAATTAAGATAAGAACTGTGGTCAATATTCTTTTCCGCAGTTCTTCTATCTTAAAGATGTTCTGAATAGTCTGAACAAGCTTATTCATTTACTATTACCTTGCCTCCGGCTGATTCAATTTTTTGTTTTGCCGAAGCAGAAAAGCTATCTGCTTCTACAGTGAAGGCCGTCTTGATGTCGCCGTTGCCAAGAATCTTGACAGGGCGATCTAAATGCTTAATTACATGCAAGTCGCGTAATACTTGTTTAGTTACGTTATTTTCCGTCAACTGATTGTTGTCGGCGAGTTCTTGCAATCTCTCGATATTTACTTCTTGGTTCTCAACTCTGAATCTATTAAAGAATCCGAATTTCGGCAAACGTCTGTGCAATGGCATTTGTCCGCCTTCAAAACCCGGCTTAGACTTATAGTTTCTTCTTGATTGAGCACCTTTATGACCTCTTGTGGAGGTTCCGCCGTGCCCGGAACCCGGACCTCTACCGATTCTCTTATTGCTGTGAGTAGATCCTTCGGCGGGTGTTAAATTACCTATATGTTTCATTAGTATTTTTCTGCTCTAGTGTTTAAAATACCTGTTTATTTTACTTCCTCAACTTCGACGAGATGGCGTACTTTGACGATCATCCCGCGAATTTGCGGATTATCGGGCTTAACTGTAACATAATTCGGACGACCCAAGCCGAGTGCCTTAATGGTTCTCTTCTGGTTGAAGTTCGTTTTGATTATGCTTCTTACTTGTTTTATCTTAAGTTCACTCATCGTTTTTTCTTCTTAATTTTTTGTGCTAATATGTGTTATATTTACAGTACGCAAATTTACGAAATTTTTCTATCCTAAAATAACCTTTTCTACAGAAATATTTCGTCTTGCCGCAACTTGTTGTGCATCTTCCAATTGAAGAAGACCGTCGATAGCGGCTTTGATTGAGTTATGAGGGTTAGTTGAGCCCAAACTCTTGGTCAACACATCTTGAACACCGACTAATTCGAGCACTGCGCGAACTCCGCCCGAAGCAATTACTCCGGTACCGGCGGTTGCCGGTCTGAAAAGGACTTTTGCTGCACCGTATTTGCCGAATACTTCGTGTGGAATTGTGCTACCCTGTAAGTTTACTGTTACGATATTTTTCTTTGCTGCGTCGGTTGCTTTGCTGACTGCGTCAACAACTTCGCCGGCTTTGCCTGTACCATAACCTACGTGACCTTTGCAGTCGCCTACTACAACCATAGCGGAGAAACTGAATCTTCTACCGCCTTTTACTACTTTCGCAGTACGACCGACGTAGACCAACTTGTCCTTCAATTCTAATTCTGAAGCTTTATATTTTGCCATTTCTATTTTCTCCGTTATATATTAGAATTCCAAGCCTGCTTTGCGACATCCGTCTGCTAAGGCTTTTACTCTGCCGTGGAACAAGTAGCCGTTTCTGTCGAAGGCTATGTTTTTTATGTTTTTAGCTAAAGCACGTTTAGCCAAGATTTCGCCGACCAGTTCACTTTGTGCTTTTTTCGGCATATCGGGCTTTAATAAGCCTTTGATTTCTTTATCGATTGTAGAGGCAGAAACTAAAGTTTTGCCGGTAACGTCGTCGATAACTTGAGCGTAAATATTGCAGATACTTTTGAAGACAGAAAGTCTCGGAGCTTCGCTAGTGCCATTGATTTTATTGCGAATCTCATATTTTCTGCGAGTTCTACGCTGTTTTTTAATTTCTAATACTTTCATGTATTTTCTGTATTATAATGATTACTAATATTTTTCTATTACTTAGTATTTGTCTTACCTGCTTTGCGGCGTACATATTCGCCTTCGTAGCGGATACCTTTGCCTTTATACGGTTCAGGTTTGCGTAAGACTCTGATTCGTGCGGATACTTCGCCGACTAATTGTTTATCGGCGCCCGTAACTACGATTGAAGTAGGGGTCGGGGTTTTGATTTCAATACCTTTTGGAGGCACTACAAGGATCGGGTGCGAGAATCCCAATGAAAGGAATAAATTATTGCCTCTCATTTCGGCTTTAAAGCCTACACCTTCGATCTTTAGGTTTTTTGTAAATCCGGTTGCAACGCCATTAATCATGTTGCTGGTTAATGCACGTGTTAAGCCGTGAAGCGCACGAACTTTTTTCTCGTCATTTTGGCGAGAAAACGAGAGAACATTATTCTCTAATTTGCAGTCGATAAATTCCGACATATTAAAAGACAATTCGCCCAGAGGACCTTTGGCAGTGATGCATTTGTCTTTGATATTTACTTGAACCTTATCGGGAATATTTACCGGTTTCAATCCAATTCTTGACACAGTCTGTTCTCCTATTATTAAATTACCAAATTGTACAAAGCACTTCACCGCCGACGTTGAATTTGCGAGCAGACTTGTCGCTCATTACGCCCTTGGAAGTAGAAATTATAGCAATACCTAAGCCGTTGCGCACTCTTGGGAGATTTTCGCTCGATGAGTATACTCTACGACCCGGTTTGCTGATTCTGATTATTTCGCGGATTGCATGCTCGCGACGGTAATATCTCAGTGTCAATCTGATTGTACCTTGAACGGAGTCATCAATCTTCTCGAAGTCAGCGATATATCCATTATCTTTTAAAATTGCCGCCATATCCATTTTTAATTTTGAGGCGGGGATATCAACTGTCTTATGTTTAGCAGCTCCTGCATTTCTGATTCTTGTTAGGAAATCTGCTATTTTATCTGTTACTGGCATATTATTTTTCTGTGTTATTATTTGTGTAAATTAATAATTTTTACCAACTTGCTTTTCTAATGCCCGGAATTTTGCCTTCGAGGGCTAATTGGCGGAACATGTTTCTGCAAAGGCCATAATTACGATAAACGCCTCTGCCGCGTCCTGTTTGTGTGCATCTCACTCTGATACGGACCGGTGCGCTGTTTCTCGGCAATTTCTGAAGACCTTCCCAATCGCCTTGTTCTTTCAATTCTTTTCTTTTAGCTTCATATTTTGCAGCTAAAGCTTTTCTTTTTTCGTTTCTTGCAATGATTGCTGTTGTTGACATAATTTTTCTCTATTAATCTTTTTTACGGAATGGAAAACCGAATTCTTTCAAGAGAGCGTATGTCTCTTCGTCTGAAGACGATTTCACTACAAAACATATATCGAGACCGCCTATGCGATTTACTTTGTCCACGTCTATTTCCGGGAAAATGATCTGCTCTTTGATACCCAATGAGTAGTTCCCTCTGCCGTCAAACGATTTATCGTTAAAACCGCGAAAATCTCGGATACGTGGTGCTGTAATGTTGATGAATCTGTCCAAAAATTCATACATTCTGGCACGACGAAGCGTTACCATACAGCCGATAGGCATGCCCGCACGTAGTTTGAAGTTAGAAATCGCTTTCTTTGCTCTTCTAACTGTCGGACGTTGACCTGTGATTAGCTCCATCTCGTTAATTGATGCATGCAAAGTTTTCATGTCTTGAGTAGCTGCACCTACGCCCATATTGAGGCAGATTTTCTCTAATCTCGGCACTTGCATAATCGACTTATAGTTGAATTTCTTCATCAAAGCAGGAACAACATTTTGATAGTAAAACTCCTGAAGTCTCGGTGAAGGAATTTCTGTATCCTTTACTTCCTCGAGTCTCTTGCCTTCCGGCTTGATGTCTAATTTTTTGGAGCTGCCGGTTTGTGCCCCGGAATTACCTTGTGTCTTTGCCATTTTTTTAACTTAATTATTTAAAATCTATATATCTTTTTTATCTGTTTTTGCGAAGCGAACTTTGTGTTTTTTTCCGTTCTCTTCTACAATTCTGACACCGAGTTTCGTCGGTTTGTTATTGCTGTCGGCAAGCATTACATTGCTGTAATGAATCGGCATTTCCATGCTGACGATACCGCCTTGTGTATTTTGCTGGTTCGGACGCATGTGTTTCTTGCGAATATTAACGCCTTCTACCAATACACGCATTTTCTCCTCATTCACTGCTAAAACGCGGTGAGGAGTGCTGCTCTTGTCATTGCCGGCGATTACGATGACGTTGTCGCCTTTTTTTATCTTTAGTTTCATTCTGTCAATCCTTAAATTACTTCGGGCGCTAATGAGATGATTTTCATATAGTTCTTTTCGCGCAATTCTCTTGCAACAGGTCCGAAGATACGGGTGCCGCGTGGCTCGCCGTCTGCTTTGAGAATTACTGCCGCATTGTCGTCAAAACGAATAAATGAACCGTCTTTACGCTTCGTCTCTTTGTTTGTCCGGACGATTACTGCTTTGCAAACTTCGCCTTTTTTAGTGTTTCCGTTTGGAATTGCGGATTTTACTGACACAACAACTACGTCGCCGACGCGGGCGTATCTTTTCCCGTGGCCACCTAATACTCTGATGCAACGAACTTTCTTCGCGCCCGAGTTATCGGCAACCGTGAGATTGGTTTCTTCTTGTACCATGGTTTAATTTCCTTTATTATTTAGCTCGTTCGACGATTTCTACTAAAACCCACCGTTTGTTTTTGCTCAGTGGTCTGTTTTCTTGTATTTTGACAATGTCTCCGATTTTGCAATCATTTGCTTCATCATGAGCCATGAATTTTTTGTGTTTCTTATAATACTTTTTGAAGAGCGGGTGTATTACGGTACGCTCTGCCTGTACAGTGATCGTCTTGTCGGCTTTGTTCGAAAGAACTACGCCCTGAAGAATTCTCTTCTTACCTTTGGCTGCACTTGTATTTTCTGCTGGCATTTTGTTTTCCATTATTTATTATTCCTTATTTTGCCCGCTTGCGCTCGTTTAAAATTGTTTTCATTCTGGCGATATCTTTTTTCAATATCTTAAGATATGCTGTGTCGTGAAGTTGACTCAAGGCATTCTGAAAACGTTGTTTTGCCAATGTCTCTACCGTTTCCGATAGTTGAGATTCCAACTGCTGGGTCGGAAGTTCTCTTAAATTTATTGCTTTACGTGGTTTCATCGTTTAGACCAGATCTATACGTTTAACAAATTTAGTCTTAATCGGCAATTTGTTTGAAGCCAAGCGCATTGCTTCCTGCGCAAGCTCTTCTGTTACGCCATCTACTTCAAACATAATTCTGCCGGGTTTGATTACTGCAACCCATCCTTCGGGTGCACCTTTTCCCGAACCCATTCGAACCTCGAGAGGTTTCTTTGTATAGGGTTTATCCGGGAAGATTCGTATCCAGATTTTTCCGTCACGTTTTAGATAACGGTTAATCGCGATACGGGCTGCTTCAATTTGGCGGTTTGTGATCCAAGCATGTTCAAGTGTTTTAAGACCAAATGAACCAAATGAAATCGTTGAACCTTTCTGCGCTTTGCCACGGTTTCTTCCACGTTGGGTTTTACGGTATTTTACTCTTTTAGGTGATAACATTTCTTATCGTCTCTTATATTTATTATTGCTGTTTGCCGATTATTTCGCCTTTGCAGATCCAGACTTTTACGCCGATCGCGCCATAAATTGTATGACCGGTACTGGTTGCATAGTCAATATCCGCTCTCAAAGTATGAAGCGGAATTCTACCTTCTTTATATTGTTCGGTACGTGCCATTTCGGCGCCGCCCAAACGTCCCGAGCACATTACACGAATGCCGACTGCACCCATGCGCATTGCTGTAGAAACCGATTGTTTTAAAGCACGACGGAAGCTTACGCGACCTTCGAGCTGCTGTGCAATATTTTCTGCTACTAAATTCGCATCCAATTCCGGTTTCTTTATCTCGGTGATAAATATCTTAACGTCTTGCGTCGTTAATTTCTTCAACTCCTCCTCTAACTGAGTAATATCTTTGCCGCTGCGGCCGATAATTACTCCGGGGCGGGAGGTATGAATCGTTATTCTAAGTTGCTTGGCAGTACGTTCTACTACTATTCTTGCTACACCGGCTTTTTTAAGTCTGTTGTGAAGATAGCTACGAACTTTCAAATCTTCTTCCAATTTGACTGACAAGTCCTTTCTCTCATACCAATTTGCATCCCACGCTCTAATGATACCTAAGCGTAGCCCAATTGGATTAGTCTTTTGTCCCAATTTTTCTCACTCCAAAAATGTAAGAGCTATTTATTAATTAATTTATTTTTCTAATGTTTCAACTACGATTGTCAAATGGTTCGAACGTTTTTTCATTCTGTATGCTCTACCCATTGGAGCCGGCAAAATTCGCTTCATTGCCGGACCGGGATTTACCCAAGCCGCTTTTACGCGAACTTCTTCCGGTGAAAACGAATTACCTTCAGAATTATTGCTTAAATTTGCAATTGCGCTGCGAAGAACCATTTCCGCATCTTTTGCGGCTAATTTTGTGTTGAAATGTAAAATGTTCAGTGCCTCAAACGCATTTTTGCCACGAATCAAGTCGATGACAAGTCTCATCTTGCGCGGGGACGATCTGATATATTTCTTTAATGCTCTGGCTTCCATCTAAGTTTCCTTATTTTAAATTATTTAATTAACGTGCGTGACCGCGATACGTTCTAGTAGGTGCAAATTCGCCGAGCTTATGCCCTACCATATTTTCTGTTACATATACCGGAACGAATTTGTTTCCGTTATGTACTGCTAATGTATGCCCAACAAAATCTGGTGCAATTGTTGAAGCTCTGGACCAAGTCTTCACAACAACTTTCTTGCTGGATTCGTTTAATTCGTCTATCTTCTGCTGAAGTTTATAGTGGATAAAATATCCTTTTTTTAAAGAACGAGCCATCTTTTTACACCTTTATTTACGTTTGCGTGAGCGAATAATATATTTGTCATTTAAGTTGCGTTTCTTGCGAGTATTCAGACCCTTGGTGTATTTGCCCCATGGAGTCATCGGGTGTTTTCTACCACCACCGGATTTTGAAGTACCTTCACCACCGCCCATCGGGTGATCGATCGGGTTCATCGCCATACCACGTGTCTGACCTCTGACGCCTAACCATCTCATTCTGCCGGCTTTACCGAGAACGATTTTTTCGTGCATCGGGTTGCTGACGGTACCTAAGGTAGCGAAGCATCTGTTAAGAATCATGCGGATTTCGCCGCTCGGCATTTTGATTGTGGCATATTTCTCGTCGCAGCCAAGTAATTGTGCGGCTACGCCTGCCGAACGTACCAACTGACCGCCCTTGCCGGGTTTCATCTCAATATTGTGGATGAACAGACCAGCAGGAATTTTGTTCAGTGGGAGGCAGTTACCATCTTTGTACTCTGCTGTTGCGCTAGTAATGATGACTTCGCCTACTTTAAGGCCGTTTGGCGCCAAAATGTATCTTTTCTCACCATCTGCATATTCTACCAAAGCGATACGTGCCGAACGGTTCGGATCGTATTCTATAGTCTTTACGGTAGCCGGAATATCGATTTTGTCATTACGTCTGAAATCGATGATTCTGTATTGTTGTTTATGACCGCCGCCACGGTGACGAGAGGTGATTCTACCGGTATTATTTCTGCCGCCGGATTTCTTCTTGGAAACCAGCAACGGTTTGTATGGCTTATCCGTTGTGATTTCTTCAAACGTAGAAACTGAGTAATGTCTCGTTCCCGGCGTCATCGGTTTTAATATTCTAATTCCCATCTTATATTTTTATCGTATTTATTTCAAAAAATTATTCATTAGCGGCACCGGAGACAATCTCGATTGTCTGACCTTGTTTTAATGTGACGTAGGCTTTCTTTTGCAAAGGTCTTCTGCCGCGCATTATACCTTTGCGAGTGTTGCGTACTTTGACTTTGCCTTTGATCCGAACTGTACGAACGTCGTCTACTTTTACTTCGAACATTTCCTCGACTGCTTTTTTGATCTGGATCTTGTTGCAGTCAGTCGTTACTTCGAAGGCATAGATTCTTTTTTCGTTGTCCTTCATTGCTTTTTCTGTAAGCAAAGGCCGCTTTAATATTTCTATCATGTTAATTCTTTATCCGAACTAATTGTTAAATGTATTTACTATCTTGTCTATCGAGCTCTTGAATACCAAGAGTTTCTTGTGCGATAAAATATCGTAAGTCGATACTAAATCTGCCGGAGTTGCTGTCAAATTCGCTATATTGCGAGTTGTAAGACGCATTACTTCATTATGTTCCGGCAAAAGCACTAATGTCTTTTCTGTATTGAGTTTCAAACTCTTCAATACCTGTACGAAATTGCGGGTCTTTGCTTCTGTGAAGTTGAAGTCATCGACTACCATCAAATTCTGTTCTTGTACTCTGGTTGAATATGCTGATTTTCTGGCTAAGCGGTTAAGATTTCTATTGATCTTAATCTCGCGAATGCCCGGTTTCGGTCCATGAACTGTACCGCCACCAACCCATACAGGTGATCTGGACGAGCCTGAGCGTGCTGTGCCTCTGCCTTTTTGTTTCCACGGTTTCTTACCGCCGCCGCTTACTTCTGCTCTGGTCTTGGTTTTTCTTGTACCCTGACGTTGATGCTGAAGGTAAGTTACGACTGACATGTGCATTGCATGCTCGTTTGGTTCGATTGCGAACACTTCATCCGGCAATTCTATTTTACCGGTTACTTGCCCGTCTTTCGTATATAAGTCTACTTGCATTTTCTATTTCGCCTATGAAATTTTGGTTGTTCTACAATTTGATTATTTCTACTAAGCTGTTATTGCAGCCCGGGATTCCGCCTTTTACGAACAGAATGTTTTTATCCGGCATCACGTCAACAACTTCTATATTACGTACGCTTACTCGTTTATTGCCCATTTGACCTGCCATGCGAATTCCTTTATAAACTCTTGACGGGTAAGATGAAGAACCGATCGAACCCGGGTGTCTCTGGCGGTCACTCTGGCCGTGCGTTGCCATACCGACGCCGCGGAAGTGGTGTCTTTTGACTACGCCCTGAAAACCGCGACCTTTGCCTGTTCCGGAAACTCTTACTTTATCGCCGATTGTAAATTGCTCTACTGTAAGCTGATCGCCGATATTTAATTCTTTCTCTAAACCTCTGAATTCTTTCAAAGTGCGCATCGGACTAACGCCGGCTTTCTTTAAATGACCCATTTCAGGTTTGTTAAGTGCCTTTTCCGATACTTCGTCATAACCAATCTGAACGGCTGCGTAGCCGTCATTGTCCATAGTCTTGACTTGAGTTACAGGACACGGACCGGCAAGGATTACCGTACATGGTATTTGCAAGCCATCTTCAGTAAAGATACTGGTCATCCCGATTTTTTTGCCTAATATTGCTGCGTTCATGTTCAATTCTCCTTACTATGCTTTCACTTCTACGTCTACACCTGCCGGAAGTTCCAACTTAATAAGTGCGTCGATAGTCTTTTGTGATGAACTAAAAATATCAATCAATCTCTTATGAACTCTCGCTTCAAATTGCTCGCGTGACTTCTTATCTACGTGCGGCGAGCGTAATACTGTATATACGCTGCGTTTTGTCGGCAGTGGTACAGGACCGGAAACTACTGCTCCCGATTGCTTTACCGAGCGGACGATACGTTCTGAAGTCTTGTCAATAAGTATGTGATCGTATGACTTTAACTTGATTCTGATTCTTTGTGTTGCCACTTTAATTACTCCATTTTGTGAATCCGGTGCAGGGTTGCCTTTGCGGCAACCCCGTTCCGAACGAACAATTTTATTAATTATTCTACAATTTTAGTTACTACGCCGGCACCAACTGTTCTACCGCCTTCGCGAATTGCGAAGCGAAGACCTTCTTCCATTGCAACCGGTGTAATCAATTCGATTTGTAAGTTATCAACGTTATCGCCAGGCATGATCATTTCGATGCCTTCAGGTAAGTTCAAGATACCTGTTACGTCTGTTGTTCTGAAATAGAACTGCGGACGGTAACCGGAATAGATCGGAGTATGACGTCCGCCTTCTTCTTTAGTCAAGAACATTACTTGTGCGTTAAAGTTGTGGTGAGGTGTGATCGAGCCCGGTTTAGCAATTACCATACCGCGTTCGATTTCTTTTTTGTCGATACCGCGAAGAAGAAGACCAACGTTATCGCCGGCTTGACCTTCGTCGAGTAATTTACGGAACATTTCGATACCTGTGCAAGTTGTTTTCTTTTGAAGACCGAAGCCAACCAATTCAACTTCTTCATTTACGTGAAGTACGCCACGCTCGATTTTACCGGTTGCTACTGTACCGCGACCTGTAATTGAGAATACGTCCTCTACCGGCATCAAGAAAGGTTTATCTGTATCTCTTGTTGGAGTTGGAATATATTCATCTACTGCGTCCATCAATTTGTAAACGCATTCGAAACGTGGATCATCTGCAGAAGTCGACGGATCATTGCCGGCATCCAATGCTTGCAATGCCGAACCCGGAACGATTGGAATTTCATCACCAGGGAAGTCGTATGAACTCAAGAGTTCACGCAATTCCATTTCAACCAATTCAAGTAATTCAGGATCTGCAATATCAACTTTATTTAAGAATACAACAAGTCTCGGCACACCTACTTGGCGAGACAAAAGAATGTGCTCTCTTGTCTGCGGCATAGGACCGTCAGTTGCTGCGCATACCAAAATAGCGCCATCCATTTGAGCTGCACCGGTAATCATGTTTTTGATATAATCGGCGTGACCCGGACAGTCTACGTGTGCGTAGTGTCTTTTTTCTGTTTCATATTCTACGTGGGATGTTGCAATCGTTATCCCGCGTGCTTTTTCTTCAGGGGCATTATCGATTGAATCGAAAGAACGAATTTCTGTTCCACCCATTTTCTTTGCCAAAGCGGCTGTAATAGCTGCTGTTAAAGTTGTCTTACCATGATCTACGTGTCCGATTGTACCTATATTGACGTGAGGTTTCGAACGATCAAATTTCTCTTTAGCCATTTTCTAAGCTCCAAAAAAATATTATGAAATATATTATTTAATTATGTGTTTCTGTTATATTAAAATTTCTTGTTAAGTGCGGGTTCGTAATGCGAAAATTTCATCGTATATACTGCCCGACCCTGACTTGCCGATCTTAATTTTGTAACATACCCGAACATCTCCGATAATGGCACTACTGCATGAACTGCCTGCATGGTACCATGTGCCTCCATGCCTTCTACTTTACCGCGTCTGGAACTAAGGTCGGCGATTATATCGCCCGTGTACTCGTTTGGAGAAATTACTTCTACCGAACAATATGGCTCGTAGAGCTGCGGTCCCGCGTCGCGGATACCGTCTTTTACTGCCATGGAAGACGCAATTAAAAATGCTACGTCGCCGATTTTCGTCTCATCGAAATCCGCACCGACAACACTGACTTTTACGTCTGTCATCGGATAGCCCGACGGTCCTATTTTTAATGCTTCTTTAACACCTGTCTCTATTGACTGCCTATACAGAGCCGGTAACTTATGCTCGCTGTTCAAATTTTCAAATACTATTCCTTCTCCAGACGCCGTAGGTTCTAATTTCAGAACTACGTGCCCGTATTGATTCTTGCCATTTATCTGTTTATCGAATATGCCTTCTTGCGTTACAGCCTTCGAAATGCTCTCGCGATACGATACCTGAGGTTTGCCGAGGCGAACCGGAACTTTAAATTCGCGATTCAATCGGTCGGCGATTATCTCCAGGTGTAATTCACCAACTCCGCTGATTATCGTTTCGCCGCTGTCCGCGTCGTTCCGATAAGTGAAAGTCGGATCTTCGTCCGCAAGTTTCTCTAATGCATCGATCAATTTCTCCTGGTCTGCGGTCGTCCGTGTCTCTATCGACTGGTTGATCATCGGCTCGGAAAAATCTATCTTCTCGTAAATCAATTTGTGCTTCTCGTCGCAAAGTGTGTCGCCGGTACGCGTTGTACGCATATCCGGAATTGCAATAATTTCGCCGGCGAACGCCTCATTTGTTTCTTCACGCTTCTTGGCGGACATTTTCATGATTTTCATTATTCGCTCGCGTTTGCCGCTAATCGAATTGAAAACCGCCTGTCCTACCTTGACCGTGCCGGAATAAATGCGCACGAACACCAGTTTCTTCACATGAGGATCGATTATCACTTTGAATGCAAGCGCCGAAAAAGGTTCGCTGTCGCTTGCTTTGAGTTCGATCGTTTTGCTGTCGTCCGCTGCGTCGAAGCCGACTTGCGGCTTTACGTCCAAAGGACTCGGCAAATACTTCACAACTGCATCTAAGAGAGACTGTACGCCGACATTTTTGAGCGACGAGCCGGTTAAAACCGGAATGATTTCGAGGTTTAAAACTCCTTTGCGGAGTACTGTCTCGATTTCCTCTATGCTCGGAATTTCGCCGTCTAAATACTTCATCATCAAGTCGTCGTCGAGTTCGGAAACTTTCTCCACGAGGTTTGACCGCATTTCTTCGGCTTTCTCGCGATAATTTTCCGGTATCTCTTTCTCGATGATTGTACTTCCGTCGTCTTTCGCTTCAAAGTAAAACGCTTTCATATTTACGAGATCGATAATTCCCTCGAAGTTCTCTTCTGCACCAATCGGAATTTGAATCGGAACGGCATTTGCGTTCAATCTCTCACGCATCATAGCGATTACGTTGTCGAAATTCGCGCCCATTCTGTCCATCTTATTTACATAAGCTATCCGAGGTACGTGGTACATATCGGCTTGATGCCATACGGTTTCGCTTTGGGGTTCTACCCCGCCGACGCCGCAAAACACGCCGATCGCACCATCGAGGACTCGAAGTGATCTCTGCACTTCTGCTGTAAAATCTACATGCCCGGGTGTGTCTATTATATTAATCTGATGATCATGCCAATAGCAAGTGACGGCGGCACTCATAATCGTTATTCCGCGCTCTTTTTCCTGATCCATATAATCGGTAAAGGCTGTACCTTCATCGACCGAACCCAAGCGGTGAATATTGCCGGTATAAAACAGCATCCTCTCGGTTGTTGTCGTCTTCCCGGCGTCGATATGCGCCATGATTCCTATATTCCGCAAAAACGGAAGTCCTGTACTTCTCGGCATAATCTACTTCAGCAAATCTATTGACAAAGAACGATCTTTATTATTTTTCATCGTCGAAGCGCGAAATTATTACCACTTAAAGTGAGCAAATGCCTTGTTGGCTTCTGCCATTCTGTGTGTATCTTCGCGTTTCTTAACTGCTGAACCTTCGCCATTTGATGCGGCTAAAAGCTCTGCAGCCAATTTTGCAGCCATCGATTTATCGCGGCGTGCTTCTGCATAAGTCTTAATCCAGCGAATTGCCAAAGCAATACGACGATCTTCACGTACATCTACCGGCACTTGATATGTTGCGCCACCAACTCTGCGGGAGCGAACTTCCAATGACGGTGCTACGTTCTGGAGCGCCTTGCGGAATACTTCCAAAGGTTCTTTGCCGGATTTCTCGCCCATTATCGAGAAAGCGTCATATACCAATGTACGTGCAGTGCTCTTCTTACCATCAACCATAATATTGTTGATGAATTTTGATACGATTACATCTCCAAAACGTGGGTCCGGAGTGATACGTCTCTTCTCTGCTCTTCTTTTTCTCATTACTTTTTCTTCGTTTTTATGTTCTGATTTTATTTATTACTTCTTTGCAGGTGCTGCACCTTTTTTAGGACGCTTTGCACCATATTTCGAACGACCCTGACGACGACCGTCTACACCCTGTGTATCTGCCGTGCCGCGGATTACGTGATAGCGAACACCAGGAAGATCCTTTACTCTGCCTCCGCGAATGAACACAATGCTGTGCTCCTGCAGATTATGACCTTCTCCCGGTATATATGAAGACACTTCAAATCCTGAAGTTAAACGTACACGCGCTACTTTACGCAATGCCGAGTTCGGCTTCTTTGGAGTTGTCGTATAAACTCTAGTACATACGCCGCGACGTTGCGGGCATGCATTTAAAGCGGCGGATTTGCTCTTATATACAATGGCTTTCCGCGGCTTTCTGATTAATTGACTTATTGTAGGCACTAAACCTCTCCGTAATATATTTATTAGTCTAAACTTTTGATTTTTTACAGTTTACAAAATTACGCAAATTAATCCGATTATGCAAGAAATATTTTCCGAATACGCAAATATTTTTCGCGCTACCCGGAAAAATTACTTGGACTTTCGCAAATAATTTCCATAATTATACATACATATAGATAAATCTATCGCAATTTGCAACGTTATTGCCGTATGTAGTAGTTAATATGTCTCCAAAATTAAGTAAACTTTTCCACAATTGCAAATCTTTTTACCGGCTTTTCCACATTTTTTTCAATTTTTATTTAATTCATCTGCAAACGAAATTTTGCTACTGTGCAATCGCCGAAATTTACTCGCGCATATTCGCTTAAAAGTGCATTCACGGTCGATTCCACAAGTTGCATGTCCGATAAAATCACCTCCCGCCGAATCTTGAAATGCGTCTCCGTCGCCGCATAACTGCCCATGTCGAGTTCTGTCGTCAGAGTCTGCGAGAGAATCGCCTTCGAAATTTCCGCGTTGCAGTATTTGATCAAATCGCGATAGAGTTCGCTCGAACTTCCCCGCGCTGCCTCGTGCAGCGTGATATTTATGTCGTCCGGCGTAACGATTACGCTGTCTTCGTTCATTGCGGCAAGGGCGTCCGCGAGGCGCTGCGCTTCGTCGCCGGTCGCGCCGCGCGTGTATTGTCCGACTAAAATCGGCATTCCGTATTTTTCGCAAAATTTCGTCCAGTTCTGCATTGCCGAACTTTTGAACATCACCGCCCAGTAGCATTTCGCCAATAGCGAGTGTCCGTACGGGTTGTCCGCTGTTGCCTCGAAGCGCGGGCAAAGCACCTTGCACGGATTGATGCCGCGGTATTTTCCGTCCGAACTTCTCACTAAGAGCGTCCCGTCGCCGCGAAAAGTAAACCATTCGTGCGGTCGCGCGATTACTCGCGACGGGCAGAGCCGGCTCTCGCCGTTCATCTCGCGATATTCCCAGATTACCTCTAGCGGTTGCCAGCCGAAAAGCGGTGCCTCCAAGATGCTGCGCATGACTTCATAAATATCGATTTTGTCGATTATTTCGCCGATTTCCGCTGCGAGTTCCTCGCCGATGATTTCGTAGTGCAGACTCAGCAAGCCGCTTTTGCGCGACTGAATGCAGCTCCATACGTGCGGATCGTTCTTCAAATCGCGATACGCGGATAGTCCGCCCGCGGTCTGCAAAATTTTGTCCGGATTCGGCAGAGCGTAATTCTCGCCGGTCAGCCCGGAGGGACGCAGACTTTTCGTAAGTATATTTTCATCTTTTATTTCCATGTTCATTCCTTTCGATTATGTAAATTTTTTGTAATTAAAAGGGCGGAAATTCCGCCCCGTCATCTTCCTATCATCAGCCCGACCGCCACGCCAAGCAGCGCGATTGCAGGCTTTTCCCACCATTTCGATTTTTCCGCCGGGAGAATGATTGTCCGAACCTCCGAGGGCACCGAATCCGGCTTCGAACGCAGCGAGAGCGAGACTAAATTCTCCGGAAATTCATACGCCGTACTGATTGTGTCGCAGCCGATTACCGTATCCATTCGCGCTACAAACGCCGGACTTTCGATTATTGTGTCGCGGATTTTCTCCACTTGCGCCACCGTTCGGTAAATCGTAATCGGCTCACGGGCAATTTCCCGATAGATTGTGTCGCGAATTATCTCCTGCTTCGGCGGCTCCGGATCGCCTTCGCATTGCGATAAAATCAGCAAAAAAGCCCCTAAAATCAGAAATACCACAACCTTATATATATAAAGGCTTTTTGCAGTTGCGTCGCTATTCTTCTGCATAAGTCTTCAGCGCAGATAATCGGACTTTTTTTAAAGCATTTCCGTCAGCGGAATCCGCCAGCAGCAGCAAATCGTCATCGTCAAGTGTTTCCTTTTCGGCAAGCGTCGCGATGTCCGCGGCGAGATTTGCCGGCAAATTTTCCTGTCTCAATTTTATATAACTCATATTTTTTCCTTTCAATAATTTGCGTTAAAAAGCGGGCGACCGCAGTTGCGTCGCCCTGTGTTTTTCTAATCGTTGTGATAATAAATTGTAGCGATTATATGCCCCGGCGAATCTGAATTTGCCGTATAACTTAGTCCGATAAACTCGGCTAAAGTATTTATTTCATATATAGTTACGTCGTCGGAATTATCCTCCTGAGCCGGGCTGAGCGTTGCAAGTGTCGTGCTGTTCGCGCCATCATTCGATAGTTTCACGCGAATAGTCCCCGCGTTCGGCTCTACTCCGCACCATCTTACTTGCAGAGTAGAGGCTGTAAAGGGTTTATCGCGCCACGCCGTAAGCCGCACCGGCATCCATTCGCCGATATAGTCTGCATTTGCCGGAAAGTCATATTCCATCTCCTGTTTCATAATTCTTCCCTTTCGATTTTTTCGAAGCCGACCAGTCCGCGCACAGTTAATTTCGCTATCGGGTGGTATATGTTTCGCCGCTTTGCAAATACGCCGCAGAGCTGCCGCCCGTCGGAAATTATTTCCGTGTTAAACGCGACTGTCGTTACCCAGCCCTTTTCGCCGACCTCCGTGATGCGCTCGATATGCCCGCGGCTTGAGCGCCGGTAGCGCCAGACGATTAAGTCGTCGATTTCCGGCGAGTAGCGGGCGGGCTTGCCGAATTTCTTCGCATAAGCAAAAATGCCGTTTGCGAGTCCGGTCTGCGGAATCGGGATTTCTCTGCGGTTAATGCCGAGGGCGTCCGCGGCGAACGCATAACACCAGTAAACTCCGCTCGCACAGTACGGTGCGCGCGAATTTCGCCAACCCATAACCGCATTGTATTTCATGACTTCGCCGTCGTTTCTGCCGGATTTTTCGACCGTACCGATTTCGCCGAGAGCGATTTCCCGGGATTTCTCGAGCAAGTCCGCGCGAGCCTGAAGAACATATTTCCCCGGCGGTATTGCGGAAATTTCCCCCGTCAGCAGCGCGCCAAGCGCAAGAGTAAGCAAAATTTTCTTCATCATCGCTGCCTCTATCCCGCAAATTGCGCAATATAAACTCCAAGAATCGTCAGCCCGGTAAGCAGATGCACGCCGATAAAAATCGAGCCTAAACTGCCCGGCACGCCGTCGCGAGTGAAGTCGATTCGTGTATAAACGTACTGTGCGAAGCCCGAAAGCGCCACTGCGAGCGTCTCCGCGATTACGATCATCAGCATGGTTTTGATTTCGCCGAGGCCCGGGCAAAGTGCCGCCGCCGCAACGACGCCAAGCACTATCCAAAGCAAATGGCGTTTGAGTATTTCAAGATATTTTTCCATAATTTTCCCTTTCTAATTGTGAATAATTGCGGGCACGCTGCCCGGATTTTGCGGCAAACGCAGGTCGCCGCTTTGAACTTTTTCGAGCATTTCCATCGCGAATTGTCGCTTCCAGACTATGCCCGTCGGCGGCGAAGTCCTCGCGCACGCCCCCTCATACAGATTATAAATTGCGAGGTCTTTCGAGATTTTGCGTAGAATTCCGCACTTCGCGGCCGGGAGCGGCGTTTCAAGCCGCGCCCCAAGATACGCATTGATTGTCAGGTCGGCGAAGTCGATCGCCGCGAGAATTTTCAGCACATTATACGTCTCGCCGCCGGCGTTCGTCAGCCGCACGAGTTCCGCCGTGCCGAGTTCCATTTCAATATCGCTTGCAGTCGAGTAACTCATTTGCGCCTCAGACTGTCAATTTAATTTTTACTGTGTCGCCGATTGCTCCCGCGGTGAGTGCCGTTCCGGCAATGCACATTCCGGAGGCGTCATTCACTACCTTGCCCAGCAAACCGGGATAAACTATATCGCCTACGTGTATCACGGTTCCGGCTTCTAAAAGTACTGTTCCGGCAGCGATGATGCCCATTGTATCGCCTGCTGCCCAGGCGATTTCGCTTACTCCGACCGGATAAGCATCTATGCCGCAGATCCCGCCGTCGGCTTTTACAAAACGCTTCGCCGGAATTGCTTCCGTCGCTTTTAGTGTCAGATAATATAGCGGATTATAGGTTTCTTTTAATTTTATCATTTTATTTCCCTTTCTGATTATTTAATGAACTAATATTTATTTGATTTACATTTTTGCAGATATTGATTTTATTCCTGCGTGGTGATCAAATACGCTGCGCTTGGTGCAGTGATTTTCCAGCAGAAATTATCCGTACAGCGAATAACTTTTACTTTGCCGCCGTTTTCGTAATAAGTATCGATTTCCGGCATTCCGGACATTTGGAAAATATACCCGAAACTCGGGTTATATTCGTTCGAATATTTTTCGTTATCTACATATAATAGAAGTATGTTATCGCCCCAGAGGTCGCTAAGCCCGGAGCCGTCCGGCGAATATACTGCGTCCGGAACGACTATATTTTCCAGCCTGAGGCGCGCTTTCAGCGTGTCGATTATCGGGAGAATCATTCCCTGATTTTCGACTGACGGCACTGCATTTTCGGCGCTCAGGAGGATTTCCAGGAGCGAATTGCTCAAAATCATCGTGTTCGGTCGTCTTCCGATATTTGAGCGCATTGCTTCGATTCCGGTCTTGATTACGTCGATTGTCAGGTCTTCGCTTGTCGTCGCAGTCAGTTGATTTTGCTCGTAGTTAGCGGTGTTTTGCAGGCACTCGGCGATTTCTCTTTCGCGATTAAGCGCCAGCGCGTCGCGCAAATCTTTCGTGATTTTCTGCTCATATCTCGCAATGTCCGCCGCCTCGCCGCTCTCAAGATAATCGAGTGCCATTTCAATGTCGTGCTCCTGCGTTTCGTAGGTTTCGAGCGTGTAGCCGGTCGAATTTACTCGATTCGAATCCGCACGGATTGCGCGCGCCGTGTTATGCAGTACAAATGCGTCTTTGCCGAAAACCGGATATTTCCCCTTCATTTTATTTACGGAGATGATCGGAAAGATTTTTTCCGAGAGAAACATTTCGCTCGTGTAATTTTGTGCTATTGTCGATAATACCGGATCGACCATTCTGAGTTCGTTTAATCTTTGTGATGACATATTTTTCCCTTTCTTTTGATGAATATTTTTGTTTTAATCGAATTTTAATATATTTGCATTCTTCATTTACTAAATAATTCGCCATTTATGAATTACTTGCTTGCAATTATTGCGGCTTCCTCGTATGAAATCGTGGGATTCAGCTTCATGTAATCGAGGACTTTTTTGTGTAATTGGCGGCGTTCCGGGTCGCATTTCTTGCCCTCGAAAGTCTCCGCTTCGGGCGCCGCGAAGTTTGCCGGCGCGAGTGTCTGCAGAATTTCGCTCGACGCAAATTCGGAAATCATCGATTTTACGAGCGCCGAATTTTTGTCGTTGCCGGCGGCACGGTCTGCGTGAAATGCCATCTCGAGTATTTCCGGAAATGACTTTGCGAGACTTTTCGCGAGGCGTTCGTCGCCGAGGCGCGCGCTTTTTTCTGCTACAAATTCACGAAATTCGCTCATACGCTGATTTTTTTCGAGTTCCGCAATTCGATTTTGTGCCGCTTTGAGTTTTTTCTCGAGTGCCGCCGCGGAGTTCGATTCGCCAAATTTTTCGATATTATACTCCGGCTCCGAAAATTCCGCCGTTGCCAGCCCGGCGACCGCCGGAGTTGCTGCCCCGAGAAATCCGATATGCCGCAGCATGTTATCGCCGAAAAGCGAAATCGACACGCGGCGATAGCGTCCGTCGTGCAGTTCGCGCCCGAATTCCTCGTCGAGGTCGGCGATTTTCGCAATTAGTTTGTCGTCGCGGCACTTGAGATACTGCGTCCAGCCGAGCGCCGGAGCGTCCGTCTGCGGATGTCCCTTCACAACCGGCGCCATCGCGGAGCGGTCTTTTGCCACTCGCGAGTTATAAATTTCGGCGATTTCCGCCAAGTCCGCCTCGGAATAGGTGCGTTCGCGCCCCGCCGAGTCCGTAATTTTTCCTGTTCTAAAAACTTCTACTTCCATATTGCCTCCGATATTTGTTTATAAATGTGTATTTTTCCGGCTCGTGCAGCCGGTTTAGAAATTTTCTGATTGTCAAAGATCGCCCCGTTTTGCGTTAAACGGTAATACAAAATTACGGCAGGAAGGTGCGTACCACAATTAAACCGTCCGAAGAGTTTCCAAATATCGTCCAAAAATCCTCCGAAAAGTTTTTGCATTTTCGCAATAATTGCAATATTATAAACTGCAATTCGTTTATTTATGATTAATTTATCCACTTATACCGGTAAAAAAACAATGAGAAACAGCAAAAACATAATCCTTATTATATATAGCGCGGTCGCGATGATCGCGTGCGGCGGACAATCCGACAAACCAGTAAAGCCCGCCCTCAACGCAAAAGGCGAGCAAACCAAAATCCCCGCGTTAGTCGACACAACGCAAATCGACCAAATAACAGCAAAACCGACCGAATTCGGCGAGAAATTCAGTTATCTTCAGGGGCTTGAAATGGGCAAACAGATGAAAGAACTCGGATTTAAGCCGAGCATCGACTTTTTCGCGCTCGGCCTGCAGCACGCAATAGAAGGAAAAACAGATTACCTCTCGAAACAGGAACTTGCCGCCCTTCAGCAGGAAGTTATGACCACTTCGCAGAAAAAACTCGACAATTTGATCGCGAAGAAGAAAAAAGATTTCGCCGCACAAGGCAAAAAAGCCAAAGCCGCGGGCGAAGCTTTCCTCGCGAAAAATCGCTCCGCGAAGGGCGTCCAGGTTACGCCGAGCGGCCTGCAATATCAAGTACTTAAGGACGGCTCCGGCAAAGACGCCGCCATCGGCGACGTTCTCCTCGTTAATATCAAAGGGCAATTTATCGACGGGACAGTCTTCGAGGACACTTTCGGCAAGCAGCCGATTCCGATGCGCCTCGACAAAAATATCATGCCCGCTTGGCGCGAGGCTCTCATGATGATGAGCGTCGGCAAACGCTTGCGCTTGTTCGTCCCGAGCGAACTCGCTTTCGGCAAGGACGGCGTTTTTCCGCAAATTCCGCCATACACGGCGCTGATTTTTGAAATCGAAATCGTAGAAAATCGCGGACAGGCAAAGCAGTGAGTCTTTTTGAAGAAATTACGCGCCTCGACACCGAAGCAACTTGCGACGC
>JAQUZU010000122.1 GCA_028691175.1 Candidatus Kapaibacterium sp.
GGTCATAATCGTTTTGTGCAAAGTAAGTATTTCCGAGCAAAATATTTGCAGAGCGAAGCATGAAAGAATCACCGAGTTTGCTTGCGAGTTTAATGACTCTTTTCGCCATCGTTTTAGAAGAAGAATAGTTCCCTTTTTGTTGGTATAGTCTGCCCACCAACATGGAGGCACTCATAATACCGGAATTATAGTTTGCCTTAATAGACAAATCAAGTAGGTGTTTTGCAATTTTTTCGGATTCTTCCGGTGCAATCACCGTCATTTTTTCGGTTTTATGCAAAAACTTTATAATGGTTGTTGTATCGAGGTTGCCGGTGGAAGCAAGTTGGCGAAGAAGCGATTTAATATTCTTAAGGTGGAAATTCGATTTGTTAAAATTCATGGAGGCCTTAGCAAACATTTTGCCCGTACCGGTACCTTTCGAATTTGCGAACAAATTCATACTGCAAAAACAGAAAATAATGCAGAATATGACTAAATGCTTGAATTTCATCGTTTATTTACTTGAGTGAATCAATGTCAAAATCGTCAAACATGCTTGCAAAATCAATTGGTGAGCGAAATTTGGCTAAATGTTCTTTTTTTATTTTATCGAGTGCCGCAAGAAATTCATCGCTTTTAATTCCGGCAACACATGAATTCCATGCTTCGAGAAATGCCGAAAAACGGTCTGCCGCCCGGACTATTTCGCCGTCTAACGGCGAGAAACGGTTTTCGTTATAATTAGTGGTTATATCGTCAATGCCCTGGGCAAGAATGGTTTCGCCATTATCGATATATTTATTTGCAAACTCGTTTTGTGTAAAATATTTTATTTCCGAGACCCAGTCGCTCTCTATCAGCGGGAAAATTTCCTGTTCACCAAGTTCGCGTTCAATAGACGAAATCAGGTCTTCGAGTTCGTTCGAAGCACGTTTTACCGGCGAAATAATATCGCGAGTAACGACTTCGGGCAAATCGTGAAAAATTCCACAGAAAAAATTGTTAAAAATGCGCTTCGGGCAATGCGGTAAATCCACAGTCATGAAATATGAAAGCACTGCAACCATCATGCTGTGTCCGAGGACAGTCGTCTGAGGGACTCTCGGAGTCTGTGCCCAGCGTATCTGATAGCGGAGTTGCCCGCATAAATCAATGAAATTCGAGACAGACAGGCGGTTAATCAACTTGCGGATTCCGACTAAGTCGCGATATTTGTTTAGCGTATTCGAGAGTTCCGTCTGAATTTTTATATTCTGATAATATGTAGGATTAACCGGAAAAATCGACTGAAATTCGAGATAACTTGCGTAAATATGTGCCGCACTTACGACCCGGTCAGTCAAATCGCCTTCGCCTTCGTGCTTTGCAAACAGATAATCATGGAGCGGCTCTTCAAGGCTTGTACCGGTGAATTTCGGCTGCAGCTGGCGATAAACGTATTCATTCAGTTGATGATAAACCTGCTTGTTTTTGCGGATTTGGTCGAGAATCGGCGACTTGATGTCTGACGTAACAATTCGGCGAAAAAGTTCAAACACACTGTGCCTGATGAGTCTTTCCCATTCAATTTCGCGCCCTTCGCTTTCCTCGTATTTACCGAGGCAATATGCGATCATCATTTTGTGGGCGTGCTTGTCCATTTCGTATAAATCCATCGGACGCGGACGGTCGTTCCAGCGCTGTATATTAAAAGCCCGGAACAGTTCGTTTGCAATATTGCCGTCTATTTTCATCTGACTTTCCAATCATATTATAATGCCTTATTTGCAAAATTACAAAAAAATTCATAAAAAGAAAATTAATGTCGAAAAATTACAAATAATTATTATATGTTTTCAAATAGCGCAGTAAAAAAATATTTTACATGCTTGAGCGTCTTTATTTTAATAGGAAATTAAATACAATATAAAGAATAATATAATGCAAAAAAATAAAGTTTTGTTGATGATTCTCGACGGTTTCGGCGTTGGCGACGGAACGAAATCGGACGTGATTTCTACAGTCGGTACTCCGTTTATTACTTCGCTTAAGGCAAAATATCCGAATTCGCGTCTGCTTGCTTGCGGCGAAAATGTCGGCTTGCCGGATGGTCAAATGGGAAATTCCGAAGTCGGACACTTAAATATTGGTGCCGGACGCGTAATTTACCAGGATTTAGTAAAAATAAATCGTGCTGTTCGCGAAAATACTCTTGCGGATAACGCTGTTTTGCGCGAGGCATTCGACTATGCAAAAGCGAACAATAAGTCGGTGCATTTTCTCGGTTTACTGTCTGATGGAGGCGTGCATTCGTCGGAGGATCATCTGCTCGCACTCTGCGATGTAGCGAAAAATGCCGGGCTGGAAAATGTCTTCATTCACTGCTTGATGGACGGACGTGATACCGATCCGAAGAGTGGTGCAGGATATATGCAAAAATTGACCGGGCATTTGAAGCATTCTGTCGGAAAAGTTGCCTCGATTTGCGGGCGATATTACACCATGGACCGCGATAAACGCTGGGAACGCGTTAAATTAGGTTATGATTTGATGACTGCCGGCGTGGGCGAAACTGCTACAGATCCGGTTGCCGCGATCGAAAAATCTTATGCCGCCGGAGTAACCGACGAATTTATTAAGCCGATTGTTATGATGAACGGCAACGAGCCGGTTGCGAAAGTTTCTGCCGGCGATGTGGTGATTTGCTTCAATTTCCGCACCGATCGCTTGCGCGAAATCACAACCGTATTAACGCAAAAAGATATGCCTGAAAATGGAATGAAAACCATGCAACTGCATTACGTTACAATGACTTGCTATGATGAATCATTTAAAGGTGTCCGCGTGATGTTCGAAAAAGACAATGTACGCATGACGCTTGGCGAGACGGTCGCGAAAGCCGGACTGGCACAATTGCGAATTGCCGAAACAGAAAAATATGCACACGTAACATTCTTTTTCTCCGGCGGACGCGAGGAAGTTTTCCCGCGCGAGGAACGTATTTTGGTTAATTCGCCGAAAGTTGCTACTTATGATCTTCAGCCGGAAATGAGTGCGCCGATTGTTAAAGATAAACTTGTCGAAGCACTGAAAACTCAAAAATTCGACTTCGTATGTCTGAATTTCGCAAATTGCGACATGGTCGGACACACCGGAATTTACGAAGCAATTTCGAAGGCTGTCAGGACTATCGACGAATGTACGAAAGAAGTCGTAACGACTGCTCGAGAAAACGGTTATGACGTTCTGATAATCGCCGATCACGGCAATGCGGACTATGCGGTCAATTCAGACGACAGTCCGAACACGGCTCACTCGCTGAATCCGGTACCGGCAATTTTAGTTTCCGATCGATTCAAATCAATGAAAGACGGCGTGCTCGCCGATGTTGCTCCGACGATTTTACGCGTGATGGGATTGGAAATTCCGGACGCAATGACCGGCAAAGTTTTGGCTGAATAAAATATTTTAGCAATGGAAAATCAAGAAACGAAAAAAGAATTTCTCGTAACGGCGCGAAAGTGGCGACCGCTGAATTTCTGCGATGTAGTCGGGCAAGAACATATCACGACGACATTGCAGAATGCAGTAAAATCCGGTCATATTCACCACGCATATCTGTTCAGTGGATGTCGCGGAGTTGGCAAAACGACGACGGCGAGAATCCTTGCACGCTCGATAAATTGTCTTAATCCGAAGGAAAATGCTGAACCGTGCAACGAGTGCGAGTCGTGCCGTGCGATCATCGAGGGACGCTCTCTTGATGTGATCGAAATCGATGGTGCGTCGAACAACTCGGTCGATGATATTCGTAAATTGCGCGACAGTGCGCGTTATTTGCCGGTGAACGGCAAGTATAAGATGTATATTATCGATGAAGTTCACATGCTTTCGACTTCTGCGTTTAACGCTCTGCTGAAGACGCTCGAGGAGCCGCCGGCTCATTTACTGTTCGTTTTTGCAACTACCGAGCCTCACAAAGTATTACCGACAATTCTTTCGCGATGCCAGCGATTTGAATTTAAGCGCATGGAAATTGAAGATATTGTGCGGCAATTGCGGACAATATCCGATAAAGAAGGCGTAAATATCTCCGATGACTGCCTCGTTACGATTGCGAAAAAAGGCGATGGTTCGATGCGCGATTCGCAGAGTATTTATGATCAAGTGATTGCATTTTGCGGGAAAGATGTAGATTATACGAAAATGGCTGATGCGTTGCATCTGGTAGATCAGGAATTTTTCTTCCGCATTGTCGATGATGTCAGGCAAAAAAATCTGACCGATATTTTCGTGCTGACTAAGGAAATCTTGAACAAGGGCTATGACTTGCAAGAGTGCATGGAGGGGTTGGTCGAGCATTTGCGCAATCTTACAGCCGTGAAAGTAACGAACAGTACGGACTTGGTGGAAACTTCGGCGGACATGTTTGCTCGATATCGCGAAGTGGCAGAGGCTTTTTCGCAGCAGGATTTCCTGCGAATGCTGACTTTTGCTTCGAATGCCGCAAATGCTCTGCGTATGGCCCCGCAACCGCGAATAAAGTTTGAGACGACACTTTTGCAAATGGCGGCGATGGACTCGACGCTTGAAATTTCGAAACTTCTCGGCGAAATTGCCGTTCTGAAAAAACAAATTGCTTCCGGCGAAATAGTGGCATTGCCACAGGATAATTCACGCAGCATGTCGGCGATTGCACCGTCTGCACAAATTCAAAAGCCGTTTGAGGCAATGCCTCCGGCAGCGAATCCTGCACCGGCAGAAGTGCAGGAAAACAGACGTCCCGAGATAATAGCTGAACCTGTTAATGAACAACCGAAGCCTATGCCCGGACTTAGCGCGGCAGACCTGATAATAGCAGAAAGGCAGCGAGAGAGCGAGCAGAAGCAGGCGTCACACGCCGCGAAAAATGCAGATGTTCCGCCCGAACCGCTTACTGAATTAGAAGTGGAATTGAAAAATAAATTTCACGCTGAGCGTGTAAATTAATTGGAGGCAATGTGATAGATACACATGCACATCTTGACTGCGAGGATTACGAAAGCGATTATCGTGAAGTATTGGACGAAGCATTTGCCGGAGGTGTCGAAGCCGTAATTATTCCGGCAACGAACCGTGCGGGCTTTGAACGTATAGAGAAAATTGCAGAGAGTGATTCGCGAATATTTTTTGCATCGGGAATTCATCCGCACGATTCTGCGGATTTTACTCCGGAATGTGAGCAGGAAATTCGAACTCTCGCGGAGCACGGGAAATGCAAAGCAATTGGCGAAATCGGATTGGATTATTTCTATGATT
>JAQUZU010000123.1:0-3069 GCA_028691175.1 Candidatus Kapaibacterium sp.
ACTTTTTCCATCGTTTCTGCAAATATTTTTGCACCCAAACCGCAATTCCGCTTCTCGGGAACAGTCGCCAAATGCTCGCCATACACATATTTTTCAAATTGCCAGATGCAGATTAAACCGCAAAATTCGCCTGCGTCGTCAAACACACACATTGGACAAAACTCCGGCGAAAGCAATGTTTCGGCAAACAAATCGCTTGTGCGTCGCTCATTCGCGGGAAATGCACTTTCATACAGATTCCAAAACTCGGACTTAGTCCGCTCGTCGGCTTCTCTGATATCTACATATTTCATACGCGCCCCGCAATCAAGCTGAATTTATCCAAAGCAGAGGCAACCGCCTGATCCATATTGTAATATTTGTATTCGGCAAGACGCCCGGCAAAAATCACATTTTTCAGTTGTAGTGCTTCCGAACGATATTTTTCGTAAATCGACATGTTCTCCGGATTAATAATCGGATAAAACGGTGTATTTTTTCCGGCAACATGCGGCATGGAATACTCTTTTGCAATAATTGTTCCGGCAGTATTTTGCGGCAGGAAATGCTTAAATTCCGTAATGCGGGTAAAATCGAAATTCGACGGATAATTCATCTGCGCAACCGGTTGGAACTGCCGCGTATTCAGATATTCAGTCTCGAACCGCAAACTTCTATAGGGCAATTCGCCGTATTTTCCGCCGAAATATTCATCAATTTTTCCGGTATAAATCACCATTTTATAGTTATTCGGATCCGAAATCTCGCGGAAATCGCAACCCAAGCGCACTTCAATTTTGTCGTTTTTCAACATATTTTCAATCATTTTTGAATATCCGAGCCGCGGAATCGCCTGATATTTATCCTGAAAATAGCGATCGTCGCGGCTGATATAAACCGGAATTCTTCCGCTGACCGACTCGTCGATTTCCTCCGGCTTTACGCCCCACTGCTTCACGGTATAGCCAAGGAACACGTTTCTATAGACATAATCAGCAAGAAATTTCAGAAGCGGACTTTCGGTTTTTCGCATCTCGAGAATAGGAATTTTCGTTCCATACCCAAATTTTTCGATCAAGGCATTTTCGAGTTTTCCGGCAAGTTCCGCCGGAAACGCCATATAAATCGAGTTCAGATTAAACGGCACCGGAATTTCCATTCCTTCAATATTCGCCAATACACGATGAAAATACATCGTCCAATCGGTAAATCGGCTAAGATAATTCCACACATCGCCGTTATTCGTGTGGAAAATATGCGGTCCAAACTCGTGCACGAGAATGCCTTCGAACGAACGGTAATCGCGACAATTTCCGCCGACATGCCGGCGCGAATCAATCAGCAGCACTTCTTTGCCAAGCTGCGAAGCAATATTCTCCGCAATAACACAGCCGGTAATTCCCGCCCCAACAACTAAATATTTATCTTTCATCGCTTAATTAAGCCTCTGATTTCATTAATGTTTACAATTTTTATCGCCATCGCCGTCAAAATAAACACAATCGACATTCCTATAATATTTGCCACCTCCGGCAATCCGAAATATTTGCTCAGCATCCCCACTATGATTACCACGGCTCCGACGCATACAACTTTCAGGAATTGCTTTATAATCGTAACTTGAAGCACTTTATAAAGTACCCGGCTCAGGCAAATTGAAATTGCCGCCTCGCCGATAATCGAAGAATATGTAGCCCCAACAACTCCATAATACTTGATCAAAATAATGTTCGCCACCAAGGAAATTGCGCTGCCGATCATAATCGCATACATCACCTGCTTTTCGAAATTCCACGCAATCAGTGCCGGCGAGAATGATGTGTTTATATAAACCGCAACCACAGAAAATACATACACGCTCAATAGCGGAACCGTATCCATAAAATGCACTCCGCCGACTATTCCGACAAAAAAATCCGGCATGGCAAAAATCATACTTGTCGTCCAGATTCCGCCCAGCAAGTTTAGTTCGGAATATTTCCGGAAAATCGTGCGCCGCTCTGCAGTTTCGGATGTGCGCGAAAGCAACGGATAAAACGCCATTTGAATAATCGACGACGGAATTACCGCAAATTGAACTATCCTGAACGCAAGATTAAAGCAGCCAACGGAAGCCGTCGGCAAATTGTAATGCTCCATAATCATCACATTGGCTTGATTCAGCATCGTAGTCGAGAAAGTAAACAGCGTCAGCGGAATAGCCGATCGAAGAATCGATTTCAGCAAAACCGGATCGATACGGAGCGAAAATTTATTTTGTGTCTTTATGTAATAGCCCAAAAGCCACGAGACGTTAATCAAATTTGATGCGCTGCTGATAGCCGCCGCAAGATAAATATCGTCAATCGAGCGAACAAACAGCACATATCCGAGTAGCGTAGCCGAACTTGTCATCACCTGCCGCGTTGCGAGTACTTTCATGCGTTCAAGCCCCTGATAAACCCAGTCGAGATTTAACGCATTCGCAAAAAGTGCAATTCCTGCAATCAAAGTTACAATGCGCTTTTCGATCGTAATATTCATCGAGAGCAAAATCCCGGCATAAGCCGCATATACCACAAATGCGAGAATGATTCGCGTTGTGATAATCGTATCCGTCAGTGCCTTGGTTTTCAGCGGGTCTTTTGCGATTTCGCGCGTGCCGACCGTATTAAACGCAAAGACTACAAAAAGCAGAAAGAAACTGAAAAACGACGATGAGAACGCCATAATTCCGTTTCCTTCCGGCAAAATAGTTCGCAAGAGATACATCGAAGTAAAAAAGATGAGTCCCTTATTCGCAAATTCGGAGAACGTCAGAGTAACGATATTCGATAATATTTTGTGCTTATCGATCATTTAGAAATCAAGTTCCCGCCACCAATTTAAGTTTATCTCCGCAAAGACGGAATCGCGTGCCTCGACCTCTTCAAGATATTGATTTTCTGCTTTCGTCGGGCGTTTTCGGCTTTGATTTTTCTCGGCAAGCGCCATAAGTTTCTCGAAATCGGACTTATGATTTGTAAAACGCATTTCGGCGTAATCTTTCGCACTATAATTGTGAATCAAAAACTGCCAATCAGAACTTTGCATCAGGAGCAGTTCGCGATA
>JAQUZU010000123.1:3169-5251 GCA_028691175.1 Candidatus Kapaibacterium sp.
GAAATATCATGATGCCGTGTAAATGCAGTAGCCGTACCGAATTCGATTTTGCTGCTCGAAGATACATCGAACGTTTTTAGCGGAGTTTTATTGATATAATATTTCGGATCATCGTCGCCATAAAGCGACTGAAAACCGGATTTCTCGAATTGATTTTCATAATATCCGAGCGAGCGAGAATTTCCCGTGTGCACTTGGTCGGTAACGAAAAACTTTATGCCGTTTTTCGCGAGAAACTGCTCGACTCCGGAGCGCAATTTCGGCAAATTATACGGAAAAATCGGCAGGAGCGAGTGCCATTCATACGCAGGACGATACGCACATTCAGGCAACCAAATGCCCTCCGGATAGCGTCCGAAATGCTTTTTATAGTTTTCTTTTGCAAGTATGATCTGCATGTTTATTGACTTGTCAGTCGGCAAAAGCGGCAGATAGCCGTGAGTCGCCGCACAAGTGATTAGTTCAATCGCGCCAAGATCCTGCAAATGGCGAAATTCGCCGAGCAATGCCGTGTTATATCTGTTTTTGAAGTCACTCAAACGTCCGGCATACCATTCTTTCCAATATTGTGCGAGATATACCTTATGCAAATCTTCGCCTCCGGCAGCAAATTTTTCGTGATCGGTTTCTGCAGCCGATATTTTTTGCTTGCAGTAATCTTCAAATATTTTCGGAAAGTCGGAGTGTGCTAATTGCTCACACAAAATCGGAGAAATTCCGATCGTAATCTTTGGCTGAATGCCTTTTTCGAGCAAACCGTTAAGCGTATTCAAGAGCGGAATATAGCATTCTGCAACAACTTCTGTCAGCCAATCCTCACCATGAGGCCAAGCGCCGTGATGCAACACCCACGGCAAGTGAGTATGTAGTATCAAAACATAATTTCCGTTCTGCATAGTCTTCTCTTTTCCGAAAATTTCACAACAGTTATTTAATACGATTGAGACGTCCCGGCACGCGAAATATTGCAATTCTGCAAAAACATAAAAAAAGGGACGAACAAAATTCGCCCCCAAAATGTATTATTTTAGCGTTACAAACTATTTAGTAGCAGGATTTGACAGCACTTCGAGAAGTTCAACCGTGAAAATCAAAGTTTCGTTCGGTCCGATATCCTGACCGGCACCGCGACTACCATAAGCAAGCTCGCCCGGAATGAATAATTTATATTTTGCACCTTCCGCCATTAATTGCAAGCCTTCAGTCCAGCCCGGAATTACTCTGTTAAGTTCAAATTCAATCGGCTCTTTTCTGTCATAAGAACTATCGAATTTTTTGCCGTCGAGCAAAGTGCCTTCGTAGTGAACTTTAACTTTGCTGCTTGCAGTCGGTTTTTTCTTTGTCGGATCGCCCGGAGTAAGTACTTCATATTGAAGTCCCGATGCAGTAGTAACTACGCCTTTGCGTTTGCCGTTTTCATCCAGGAATTTTTTGCCTTTTTCGGCTGCTTCAGCACCTTTTTGTGCCTGTACACGCTGTTTTCTCTCGTTAATTTGCTCAGACAATTCTTTAAAGCAAGTAGCCATTTCCTCGGCAGTAAGTGCCATTTTATTGCCCATAAGAGCATCTTGGATGCCTGCTTTCAGCATGTCTATGTTTAAATAGAGCGAGTCTGCTTTCATCATTTCGCCCCAGTTGCTGCCAACCGTGTAAGAGATAGAATCGCGTTGTGTTTTAAATTCTACTTTGTCTGCCGCGAAACTCGGGGCAACCGCAATTATCGCCAGTAAAACGATAACTTTTAATAATTTCATCTGTTAATCCTTTATTATAAATTGTTAAATATCGAAATTTTTCCTGATTAAGTTTATAGAGACGTGCAGTATCCTGTTATATTGCAAGAACCGATTATTTGTCTTTAAATTCCGGTTTATCCCAAACACTCGGGATATCACGATTTTTTTTATTAATCGCAACTGCTTTCTTTACCTCCATCTCGATTGCATATTTCGCATAGCCGATTTCGCGAATCCTGTGAATGCAGGCATGTCGGTCGCTTCCGGTAAAGAAACTTATCACCTTCGACGGGAAGTTGTTAAATTTCGCACACTTATCTATATAGTCAAAATGAACGCAGTCCGC
>JAQUZU010000124.1 GCA_028691175.1 Candidatus Kapaibacterium sp.
TTGCTATGTTTGCAGTTGCTCCGGCATTCGCACAGGGTGGATCGAATTACTCAATGTACGGCATTGGAGATATTCACAATAATCTGAGTGCAAGATACGAAGGTATGGGCGGCGTCAGCATCGCTGTTCCGAGCGAATACGGAATTAACCTGAAAAACCCCGCTATGTGGTCGTTTGTCGAAACTACCAGAATACAGGCCGGCTATCACTATAACCAACGACGTGCCGAATATGGCGATGATTTGATAGATCAGAGCAATGCCGGAGTAAATCAGATTCTAGGTTTGTTCGCTATTGATTCTGCACGCGGAATAGCCGTGTCGTTCGGCGTTTTGCCGTATAGTTCGATAAATTATTACATTCAGAAAAACGATCAGTATATCGATGATCAGTTTGATTTTTACGGTGAAAGCATTTATACCGGAAGTGGCGGGATTACAGAGGGATATATCGGTTTGTCGTCGGAAATAACCGACAATTTCCGTTTGGGATTACAGGCAGACATGTTTTTCGGAACAATGTCGCAGGCGACTCGCACGATATTCTACGACGGAATTAACCAGGAACAGACTAATGACCGCGACGATCAGGTCAGCGGTTCCGGACTGAAATTCGGATTTTCTTATGAACCGGTGAAGAATTTGTTTGTTGGTGCATATTACGAGAAAATTCTCAAGCTGAACATAAATTCGAAAATTTCTTACGACGGTCAGCTAAACAGCGTGACGAACGATTCGACTTATACGAGAAAATACGAGCTGGATTTGCCGGATTCGTATGGTGTCGGCATTGCTCTTAAAACCGGAAAATTCCTCATCGCGGCGGATTATTCGTGCCAGGATTTCTCGAATTTTAAAAATGAGGCAAACTCGCTCGCGGAATTTAAAAACTCGCAGACGCTTGCAGTAGGGCTTTCGCGTTTTGGAAGTAAATCGTATCGTGCAGATTTCTTCGACAAATTAACATATAATTTCGGGCTTGGCTATAAGCAACTATATTATAGTGTGAAGGGCGAAGATGTAAATGAAATATTCGCCAGCGTTGGTTTTGACTGGAATACGGTCGGCTCTATGATGGTGAATTTAGCATTTACCGGCGGCATACGCGGGAAAAATTCTGATGGCTTGCTGAAAGAGACTTTCCTCCGCATGAACGTAAATATCAGTCTTGGCGAGACTTGGTTCAGACCGTTCAAACCGGATTATTAATAGTGTAGACAAATCTTCTCGGGCAAATTTTCGGCTATGCGTCCGAAGATTGCCCGTTTTTTTTTAGACATTTCAAAGCAAAATGAACAATATTTTTGCATATATTGGCGGCAAAGTCAATTCTTTTCTCGCTGAGTTCGGGCAGATGGTGAAACTGATGTTTTCAATCATCAGTTACTTTCCGCGGGCGTTTCGCGATAAGCATCTTGTGATCGCACAGATGAAGCTGATCGGGGCGGATTCGCTGCCGCTCGTGGTTTTGATTGGTGCTTTTACCGGTGCGATAGCGGCACTCGAGGCGACCGATTTGTTTATAAAGTTCAATCTGATTAACCTTGCGAAGCCGTATATAGGCTCGTCGATTGCAAGTGCAGTTTTTACTGAACTGACTCCGGTTCTGACTGCGTTGGTTATTGCCGGAAGGGTGGGGGCATCGATGGCGGCTGAAATCGGGACAATGAAAGTAACCGAACAGATAGACGCACTCGAGATGATGGCGATCGACAAATCCCGCTATCTCGGAATGCCGCGAATGATAGCCGCGCTTCTAATGATGCCTATGCTGGCAGTTTTTTCGGATTTAGTTGCGATTGCGGGCGGATTTATCCTGACGGTCGTGCAGTTCGATTTTTCATTTACGATGTTTTTCGAGTCTGTGCAACGATTTTTCCGCGTCAGCGAATTAATGACCGGCTTGATAAAAGCATTTGTTTTCGGCGGCATAACTTCAATTATTGGCTGCTATGTCGGGTTTAACACAAAGGGCGGCGCCGAGGGAGTTGGGCAGAGTACAGTTCGGGCTTATACGCTTTCAGCCGCGATGATTCTGATTATGGATGCGGTAATCGGCTATATACTATAATTTTTATATACGAAAATATCTACGAAAAAATCCGCATGTCGTTAAATTTCGGCAAGCGGATTTTCTGTATTTATTAGAGATTAATCTTCGCTTGTGGTATCGTCGCTTTCAAAATCTTCGTCGTAGTTTGAAGCGGCGACTTGTTCTTTGCCGAAAAGTGCCTCGACGAAATCTTTCGGGAGGAATGGCTGAAGATCGTCGATTTTCTCGCCTACTCCGATGTATCGAACCGGAATTTGCAGTTCGCACGCAATTGGAATTACCACTCCGCCTTTTGCCGTGCCGTCAAGTTTTGTAAGCACAATGCCGGTGATATTCGCTACTTTGAGAAATTCTTTTGCCTGCTGGATAGCATTTTGCCCGGTAGTTGCGTCTAAAACCAGGAAAACGTCCTGAGGTGCATCGGGCACAACTTTTTTCATTACGCGGCTCATTTTTTCGAGTTCTGCCATAAGGTTGCCCTTATTGTGCAATCTGCCGGCAGTGTCGATAATGACGACGTCGGCGTTTTTTGCCTTTGCGGAATTTAGTGTGTCGAATGTAACTGCTGCAGGGTCTGCACCGGTTTTTTGCTGAATAATCGGCACTCCGGCACGCTCAGCCCAGATTTCGAGTTGCTCGTTTGCCGCAGCGCGGAAGGTATCCGCTGCGCCAATGATAACATTGTGTCCTGCTTGCCGATAGTTAAAGGCAAGTTTGCCGATTGTAGTGGTTTTGCCTACTCCGTTCACGCCGATTACCATGATGACGTGCGGAATGCTGTCCGGATTTACCGAGTATGTAGCGTCATTTTTTGCAGAAGGCGACATTATAAGTAATTTTTCTATTTCTTCGCGAATGATTTCGAATACTTCTTCGCCTTTGTCGCGTTTTTCAGCACGAACACGCTCTTTAAGCGCGGTGATAATTTTGTCGGTCGTGTCAACTCCGATATCCGCAGTAATTAAAATCTCTTCAATTTCGTCCAACAGGGCTTGATCGACTTTTCGCCCGACGCCGAGTGCGGTTTGAATTTTGTCTACGAACGAAGTCCGTGTTTTTGTCAAGCCTTCTTTAAGTTTAGTAAACTTAAATACTTCGGTTGATTTTTCGACGGCCGTGGTGATCGCATTTTTTGCGGATGAAGTAACCGAACTTACTTTATCTTTAATTTTGTTAAAAAATCCCATGTAATATTTATCGATGTTTATAAAAATTCTAATTAATACAAAAATAAGAAACTTAAACCGTATTTCAATATATTTTTAGTAAAAAAACGCGACTAGAATCGAAAAATAAAATTTTAGAAATAAAATCCGCAATCTTTATCAAATATTCTCGTCTTTAACTTGAAATCTTAAACAAATATCGTTATTTTTGTTGTTTGAAAATTTGTGATTTATGAAGGGTTTGGAGATGGCTATGGAGAATGACTCGAAAAAAGAGTTTTCGCAGCGACTTGACTTCTACTGGCAGTATCTGACGGCTTATTTCGTTGCAATGTTGATTTATGGCGTTGCGATGGGCAGCATTCATGCCGGATATTTGACTATTCGCTGGTTCGATCCGGTGATTATCCTGCTGTTACTCTTTATGATGGCGTCGGCATTCTTCCTGCTCTATAATTTTTGGAAGAAGAAAAGCATAGTTGTTGGCGACGATTATATTGTTTTTCATGCGCGACGCAAAGAACGCATTTTTCACGCGGAGGATATTCAGAAGATTTATATCGGAAGAAAGCGTCATATTTCATTGCCTAATACGCTTCGAATCGTTAAAATCAAAGTGAAATCTCGCAAAATGTTCATTATGTTCCGCCCGAGTTCGTACTGGAACGATAAAGAATTGATGCGCAGAATTCATGTCTTGAAGCAGAATTTAGAGCAAAATCACAAATAACTTGATTAAATTTAACAGAGGAAATTATTTTGAAAAATAAAGAATTGCATCCGGAAGTGCGTTCGACGACCGTTATCGGAATGATAAAAGACGGCAAAGCGGCACTTGGATCGGATGGGCAGGTAAGTTTTAACAATACCGTGATGAAACACACCACGAAGAAAGTCCGCAAACTATACAATGATAAAATTATGGTCGGATTTGCCGGCGGAACTGCGGACGCATTTACGCTGCTCGAGCGTTTCGAGGAAAAACTCGATACACACCGCGGAAATCTCTACCGAGCATCGATCGAACTTGCGAAAGACTGGCGTACAGACCGCTATTTGCGGAAACTTGAGGCAATGCTTATTGCAATGGACAAAAACAAACTTTTACTGATTAGCGGAACCGGCGACGTGGTTGAACCGGACGACAACATTATCACAATCGGATCCGGCGGAATGTACGCTCTCAGTGCCGCACGTGCTCTGAATAAATATACCGATCTTTCGGCGAGAGAAATTGTAGAAGAATCGCTAAAAATTGCGTCCGATATATGCATTTATACAAATAACCACTTAACTATAGAAGAATTATAAAGTTAGAAAATATGGAAGATAATACGATAGAATTAACAGGCGAGCAGCTGCAAACCGTTGCGAAATTTGTACGCGACGAAGCCGAGCCGCTTACGCCGCGCCAGATAGTTGCCGAACTCGATAAGTATATAATCGGACAAGACAACGCAAAAAAATCGGTTGCGATTGCCCTGCGTAATCGCTGGAGACGCCAGAAAGTAGAAACCGAACTTCGCGAAGAAATTATGCCTAACAATATTATTATGATAGGTCCAACCGGAGTCGGAAAAACCGAAATTGCCCGTCGCTTGGCGAAACTCGCAAACGCACCGTTTATGAAAGTCGAAGCAACGAAATATACCGAAGTCGGATATGTCGGACGAGATGTCGAATCGATGATTCGCGATTTAGTCGAGCGTTCGGTGCAGATGCTGCGCAAAGAGCAAATGGAAGTGAAAAAAGAAGAGGCACGCGTTGCCACTGAAAATCGAATACTCGATATTTTGCTTCCGCCGGTTGTGAAAAGTCCGTCGTTCGACAATGTTTCGGATAGCGAAGTCGAGGAAAACAAAAATACGCGCGAGAAATTCAGAGAGATGCTACGCAAAGGCAAACTCGATAACCGAACTGTCGAAATTGACATGACAGTCGATCAGGTGCCGTCGATGCAAATTCTCGGACCGGTCGGAATGGACGAAATGGGCATGAATTTACAGGATCTTTTCGGCAATATTATGCC
>JAQUZU010000014.1:0-19680 GCA_028691175.1 Candidatus Kapaibacterium sp.
GCTGCAATTTGATTCAACCGTCGCTGTCGGCAAGTCGTATCCGGAATTTTTCTATTGGCTGATGAAATACGAATAAAAAGTGCATTTGCGGAGAATAGCGGTATTATTTACCGCAAATATTGCGTTGAATAAGAAAAATGCGTATATTTGCATCGAAAAAAGCAAGGAAAGACATGTACATACACGAGATAGAAGATTGGTATAAATTCCGGTACGATGCAGATAAATTGATTCGTCCGGTGGCGGATGTGCGCCTTTTGCAGGGAAAACTTATCAGCAAAATTCACGGCTTGGGACTTGACGCGGTTAATGCGGCGAGCTTGGCGGAAATGTCGGAAAATTTACTCAAATCCTCCGAAATAGAGGGCCAGATTTTAAATTGCGAGTCGGTGCGTTCATCTGTTGCACGCCGCTTAGGGCTGGATATTGCCGGGCTGAATGTGTTCGATAGAAATATTGACGGCATGGTAGAGGTTATGTTTGATGCTACGCACAATTGTTTCCGACCGCTTACAAAGGAGCGACTTTGCGGCTGGCAGGCGTCGCTGTTTCCATCCGGTTATAGCGGAATGTATAAAATCGAACCGGGCAAATACAGAAGTGGCTTAATGCAGGTTGTTTCCGGTGCTTTTGGCAGGGAGAAGATACATTTTGAGGCTCCGGATGCAAGTCGTGTTAATGACGAGATGAAAATATTTTTGGAGTGGGCAAATTCAGAAAGTCAAACAGATGAAGTGTTGAAAGCGGCTATTGCGCATTTTTGGTTTATAACAATTCATCCGTTTGATGACGGTAACGGGCGAGTCGCTCGCACGATTGCAGATATGTTTCTTGCGCGCAGCGACCGTGAACCACGGCGATTTTACAGTATGTCGCGGCAAATTGCATTGGAGAAAAATGCGTATTACGAGGCGTTGAAAACTGCACAACTTGGCGATGGTGAAATTACAAGTTGGCTTTTGTGGTTTTGCGAGTGTCTTGCACGGGCGATTTCGAATAGCGATAATCTGCTTAGTCGCACATTGTCAAAGGCAAAATTTTGGCAGAATCATTCGCAGATAATTCTGAACGAGAGGCAGAAAAAGATGATTAATCTGTTGTTTGACGATTTTTTCGGCAAATTAACTACTTCAAAGTGGGCGAAAATCACGAAGACATCTAATGATACCGCTTTACGCGATATAAAAGATTTAGTCGAAAAAGATATTTTGAAAAAAGAAGATGCAGGCGGACGGAGTGCAAATTATACGCTGAGAAACGATATTCCGTCTTAAGTATCGGCACTTTGCTTTTCTCGCGGAATATACGTAAATTTGAGTGCCGAAAAAGTAAAATAATAGAGAATATATGATGAAAATACAGAAAATTTTAGGGCTTTTGCTTGCGATTTGCGGAGTGCTTTTCGTGGGCGGAAACGTATTTGCACAAGGGATTAACCCGCAGAATTTAAACTTCGAGCGTGGTCGTACCGGTGAATTTCCGGAGGTATGGACTACGAGCGAAAAAACGCAGAAACAGGGGTTTATCCTCGAAAAATGTTCCGACGCCCGCAACGGTACCGGGTCGTTGCTTTTCCACTGCGACAGCCTACGCGATACCGGCCTGCTCGACGGTTTGGCTTATCAAGCAATCAGTCCGCTTGCGTATCTCGGCAAAAGTGTGAAGTTTTCCGCATGGGCAAAGGCGGAATATCAATATAGCGCGACAGGTTCCGCGTTCCTCTGGGTAAAGGTTTATCGCTCGAACAAGACTTTCGAAATCTATCCGATAGACGAGGCGCAATACATTAATTCGCCGGATTGGCAGTATTACGAAGTAGTTGCACAGGTGCCTGCGGACGCGATTGAAATTCAATTCGGCGTTGTTTTGCAGAGCGAGGGCAAAGTCTGGCTCGACGATGCTGAATTTGATAATGTCGGCTCGGTTGAATATTCGGATATAGTAATTAACGATAAACTTGCGGGCGATATTGCCGCTTTCGCGAAAGCCTTTTCAGCTATTGCGTATCACTATCCGGCACGTTCGGTAGACAGTTTGGATTATGCAGCATTTGCCGAAAATGCTGTAGAAAAACTTGCAAACGCGGATGACAGCCGAAAACTCGAAAGCAAACTTGCAGAGATTTTTACTCCATTGGGAAGCAAAATCCGCTTCGGAAACGCGAATCTCAAGCCTGATTTCTATGATAACAAAAAAATTAATTCCACTGCCGAGCCGCAGTTCCGGCTATACGTAGGACCGAATATTTCAATAGAAAATACGCTCACGAAGGTGAAACTTCAGAATATAAACATTATGCAACGCGAAATCCCGGCATATCTGGCACAGACAATCCGAGTTGACAGCAGTCGGAAGCGGAGTGCGAAATTTTCCGCACTGATAAAATTTAATTCGCCAAATCAATGTGCGAAGGCATATCCGGTGATTTCTTTGCTGGACTCGAATCTGAAAATTATACAGGTGATTTTGCCGGAACGTTCCGGAAAAAGTTTGAAATATGAGCAGACTTTTTCTTTTCCGGACAGTTGCAGATTTCTTGACGTAAATCTCGCTCTTGAGGGCGACGGCGGAGCGATTTTTGATGCAGTTTCGTGCGTGATAGACGGACAAGAAAAGATTTTGAACGGAGATTTTGAACTCGGCACAAGTGACTGGCGTTTTGATAAAAAATGTCGCGTAGCCGGCTATGAATTAATAAAAAACATGGAAAAGCCGATCGAGGGAAGTATTTCGCTCGAGTTGAACGTGATAAACGAAAAATATGTAATATATCCGAAAATTGGCGACGTCGAGAAAGTAAAGTTGAACGAAAATCTTTATGCATACTATCCGAAAATATTGTATTCCGACGAAGACACCGTACAAGCGAAAATCGACTCCGAAAAAACTTTCGGCGAATTTGGCTCGTGGGCGGCGCGAATTGCGAGCGTGATTTCTGCGTGGGCTTTGGCGGATAATTTCTCGCTTTCAAAGCCGAAAATCACTGAAATTCCGGCGGAAGCAATTCAGCAGGCGGTGTCCGCCCGCACCGAAACAGAACTAACAAATGTCATCACAGCTGTCCTGGCACAGTTCTCTGACGGCGGAATACGTGTTTGGCACAATAGCGAAGTTGATGCCGAACTCCGTGGCTTGCCTATTAATTGGGATTATATTGGTGGAAAAGTGGTAATTACAAAGTCGCTTGTATCTGATTTGCCGGCGGGCAGCGAAGTTGCGGAAATTAACGGCGAAGCGATTGAAATGTTTCTCGATAAACGGACAGCGATGATTCCCGGAAGTTCTAAGCGTCTGAAAATATTGCGAGCTTTGGCAGAAATAAAATATTCGGAAGCCGGCGAAGATGTAGTTTTGAAAGTCCGTGCCGCAGCAAGCACTCGCTCTAGCCTGACTGAAGTAACGCTTTCGCGTAGTGGGCAACTTGATGATTTGCGGATCGGCTCGCTAAAAGCGGAGGAGTTCGCCGACGGTGCGTTTTATATCGATCCGGCTCGCTTCGACGAAAAATCGCTGATGGAATATTTTCGCGAAAATAGCGGGAAAATGCACGGTATAGTCTTCGATATGCGCGGATACAATGTGTTCTCGGAATATTTCTACAAATTTTTCAAAACGGGAAGTTTTAAGCCGACCGATTGGGTTATGCCGTATTTTGCCGATTATGGGGATGCGGCGGAGTCCGGAGGTTTCCGCGTGATGCGCCAAGAAGTAACCGGCAACGGTAAATTAAATAATGTGAAACTTGTCGTTTTGTGCGACGAAACTACAATCGGGCTGAACGAGGCGAATCTGTACTTGTTGCGTAAAAATTCAATTGCAAAATCTGTTGGACGTGAAACGTCCGGTGCTCCGACCGAACTATGTACTTTTCCGCTGCCTTGCGACTGTTCGATGTCGCTGTCAATGCTGTCCGCAACTGATGATGCCGGAACGCTGCTGATCGGCAAGCCGTTTGTGCCGGATATAAAAATAGAGACGAAACTTACCGGCGATTTAAGCGTAGATTCAATAAAAGAAGGCGGAAAAAAAGAATTACTTCGCCTGCTTAAACAATAAATAGATTACTACAGCGTCTATGATAAGTGTTTTTTCGCAAAATAAAGAGGAAAAAAGTGAAAAATAAAATGCTAACAGTTGTAATGCTTTTTGTAGTACTTGCCGGCGTATGCTTTGCAGAGTCTTTCAATAGCGTTTACAAGAAAAATTTGACGGCACGCGGGGGAGCAGATGCCGTAAAGGCGGCGAAATCGTTCATTATGGAAGGCGAACTGATTCGCGAGGATTCTATAAAATTCAATTTCCGTGTAGCGTATAAAATGCCGAAAAGTATGGTGGTAGAATATTATCAGGCCGGCGATACGTCTGCTCTCGGCTTCAACGGCAAGAGTGCCTGGACGATTATGCCGTCGCTCTCGCAAAGTGTAATTGAACTGCCGGCAACCGCTGCCGAAGAGGCGATGAATCTGACTGTAAAGCCGATTATCGATTATTACAACCGGCTGGATTACTATAAGAAAATTAATGCAAAAGTTACAGTTACCGAAGGCGACAGCCTGAATGAAATTCCGCAGTACCGCTTGTTTTGCCCGGGTGAAAACGGTGCAGCTGAAGTGATTTTGGTAAATAAAACCGACGATTTGATTTCGCAAATTAATTCGGCTTTCAAGGTCGGCGGAGCGAATGTTCCTGCGGTTATACGCGTGGATAATTACATGACTGACGGAGACGTTACCATGCCGCACCATATCAAGATAATTAATGGCGATAACTCGATTGTGGAATTGAATATATCGCTGATGGAAGTAAATCCTGTGCTTGACGACATAATTTTTGAGATACCGAAATAGTGAGAAAATATTTAGTATATATATTGTTGTTTGCTGTTGTATTGCCGGCGGACATATTTGCGAAAGACGCGCGTGCCGAAAAATATCTGCAGCGTTATAATGCAAAATGCCTGAGCGAGAAAATTGTCGATAATTTCGGCAACGGTTATGATTCGCTGTATGGTTTGCGGAATATGCGGACTATACTTTACGGCGTGGCATATCGCGGTGGAGCGAATAATTTTTTCCATAAGACAGCGAAGCGCGACAATAAAAATCCGCTTACGCCGGACGGCTTGAAGCATCTCGCAAACGAAGGATTTTCGCTCGGTGTGTATCTTTATGCAAATAATTTTAAAACTGCAGACGCGATAACTGTTTCCGATTCCGGACGCGACACGCTGCGATATATTCAAAATTCGGGTGCTTCGAAAGAAAAACTTCGCAAACTCCTAGAGGAAGTGAAAGCGATTATAGACGATCCGAATCGCGGTCCGGCATATCTTCACTGCTGGAACGGCTGGCATCAGTCCGGCTATGTGTCGGCGTGCATTCTCCGGCAATTCTGTGGATTTACCGGCGAGGAAGCCGTCGAATATTGGATAAAAAATACTGACGGAGCAAATAAAGGCTATGACCATATAAAGAAAAAAATTTTGGAATTCGAGCCGTACGAAGATTTAAAACCGACAAAGGAACGACAGAAAGAAATTTGTCCGTCGTGCCAATAATTTAGAAAAATCAAATAACATACAGGAAAATCAATGAGTTACTATGTTCCGATGGTCGTAGAGCAAACAGGTGCAGGCGAGCGCTCCTACGATATATATAGTCGCCTTTTAAAAGAAAGAATTATTTTTATCGGCTCTGAAGTCGATGATTATTTGGCAAGTTCTGTAATTGCACAACTATTGTTCTTGCAGAGCGAAGACCCCAAAAAAGATATAAATTTATACATTAACTCGCCGGGCGGAAGCGTTACAGCCGGATTAGCAATTTACGATACTATGCAACTAGTGAAGCCGGACGTTTCGACAATCTGCATGGGAATGGGTGCGTCGATGGCACAAGTTTTATTATGCGGCGGAGCTAAAGGGAAACGTTTTGCGTTGCCGAATGCGCGCATTCTGATGCACCAGCCGATGGGCGGAACCCGCGGGCAGACAACGGATATCGAAATATATACGAAAGAAATGCTCCGTACTCGCGACACACTGTATAAAATTATTTCGAAGCATTCCGGCAAATCGGTTGAGCAAATCCTAAAGGATGCCGAGCGCGATTACTACATGTCGCCGGAAGAAGCCGTTGAATACGGTTTGATCGATAGAATTATCTCGGGCGATGAAAAATAAAAAATGCAAACAGCATGATAAATTAGAGGCAGGTTTCCGGACCTGCCTTTTTTTTGAGTTTTTCAATAAATTTTGAATTTTTTCTGTGACTTTTTATGCTCTGCCGTGTTATGTATGTTGTGAAGAAAAAAAAGTTTGGCATGAAAATATAATTTTGAATTATGAATTATTTTGATTAAATTGTATTTCCGAAACGTGTATTTGGTATCTGTATTTGAAATTAGATCCACAGTAAATAAATTTTTAGAATTATAATAATAGGTATTTATTATGAAACGTCTTAACAACTTTGTCCGACTGCTGCTAATCAGTTTAGTAATGGTTGGAACAGTAATCGGAAAAGAGACCGAGACAGAAGGAACTGCCTTCTGGTTCGCTATTCCGAGAAATAATCGCTCTTCTGCAGAGAAAGTCAAGTACTGCGTTACAGGCAACAGTTTCGAAATCTGGATTACCTCTAAGGTAAATACCACCGTCCACCTTTGCGACGCGAAACAGAACGAAATGAAAACCATCCCGGTAACGGCAGGAAGCTATACTATCGAACCTCTCGATCCATCGTATGAATGTACCGAGAGCGAAACCGTTTATAAAGATAAAGCATTCTATGTAACCGCCGATGACCCGGTTTCGATTATGGTTTACGTAGCCTACGAATGGACAGGCGAAGCATACAGAATCGTGCCTGAAATGTGGCTCGGTACAGATTACTATACTTTGAATCTTTATCAAGATGCATGTTTAATGCATGACGATTATCTGAATGGTGGTCCAATTACACTTACTCCGGCTCAGTTCCTTATCGTAGCAACCGAAGATGGAACAACAGTTGATTTCTGGCCTACATGGGATACTCAGGGTGGTGTTAAAGCCGGTAATAAAAAAACTGTTCACTTGGACAAAGGTAATTCTTACCTTGTTCTCGGCAAAACCAATTCCTTACTTACTCACTATGACGAAACAGATCTTACCGGAACAAAAATTTCTGCAGATAAACCAATTGCAGTTTATTCCGGACATACTAAGGGATCTTTCCCGCAGTTCCAGTCTACTTATTACTATGGCAGGAAAGCCGATTTCTTGCGTAACATGTTGTTTGACTCTATGTGGCCTCTTCAACTTCTTGGTAAGGAATATGTATTTGTACCTAACAGATATGCGGACCGCCAAAAAGGCTATGACCAGCCCTTTATTAGCGAAATGGAAGGCGATATGCTTCGTTTCGTAGCTACAAAAGATAACACGACGATTTATCAGACTAAACCGGATGGTACCGGAAAAATTAAAATTAGAACCCTGAAAAAAGCGGGACAATGGTATCAAATTAATACAATAGAGGATCCGGCTGTATTTACTGCTACTCAACCGATTTTAGTCGGACAGTACGGTAAAGGTTGGTTCTGGTGGCGGAACGACATATTCGTACCAAAAGAGGGCGACGAAGATTCTAAAGAAGACGAACTCCAAAATCCTGCACAATGTGGTCAGGGTAACCTATATACTTTGACTCCGAACGAACAATGGGCAAATTATGCCGGATTTATTTCTCCTCCGGAAGTAAATAACTTCTTTAACCTGATTTTTAAAACCGGAGATGAAAATTATATTGCTTTTGGCAATGATAAGGGTAAAACCATTATTAAAGAATTGTATGGTTCCGGTGTTAAGAAAATACCGGGTACAGAATATTCTTACGTGTCCGAACCTGCTCCTACAGGCGGTAACTACGTAGAATCAACAAAAAGTGATGTGAAATTCGCACTTTATGCTTATGGTAACAATGATTCAGATAAAAAAGGGTTTGCGTATGGATATCCGACAACTGTAAACTACTTTACTCCGTGTAACGACTCGGTTTATATCGACGCAACTCAGGAATGTAACGTAGTAAGCGGTACAATCAATGCAATCGATTTACAGGAAGATACACTTTGTGCAGCGATTCAATCTTTCAAATATGAAGTATCGTCTCGATTAAATGCACGCTTTACCAGCGATGTAAAACAGGGTTCTCAAACAGGTACATTCACTGTTACTTTTACCGACATTAACAAACCGGGCTATATCAAATTAATCGGTATAACTAAATCAGGTTCTTCGGTAACTCGTGAATTTACATATTCTCCGGAATTAATTTCTGCAGATCCTACTTATGTTCAATACGGACTTCTCGAGGCAAATGTTGCCGGCAATAAAGATGTTGTAATTACCAATCCGGGTACTACAGATCTTCATGTTATCAGATTATACATCAAAGATGCGAATCCGGCATTCACAATTTTAACTCAACCGACTGAAGATTTCATCATTCCTGCCGGCCAAAGCGTAACTTATACAATTCAAGCACTCGTTAGCGATGCCGGTGTAACCGGTGTTCGCGATGAACTCTATGCTGAACTCGCTTGCTCAGAACCGAAACTTGCTACTTTGGTTGCAGCTTCCGGCGATCCGAACTTGACAATGAACGACCTGGGATGGCCAAACATTCCTGTTGGTGCCTCCTATCAGACTACAAAAGAAGTAATTATTACAAATGCGGGTTCATCTCCGTCATATATTACCGGCTACACTTTGAGCAATCCTGACGATGTTCACTTTACTTTTACCGGTGCTATTAAAGATGCTTCTGAAAGTAATCCGGTTACAATCGATGCAAACAGCAAGATATCTCTTATGGTTACTTATGACCACAAGGGCGAAGCCGGCGTAGAGCACGAACAAACTCTTACTCTTTTGAGTTCAAATACAACACAAACCAAGCTCTATTCTAATTGGACCGGTAATGCAATCAATGCTGCTCTTACAATTACGGGTTGGGACTGGGAAGTAAAGCGCGTAATCGACGAGTGGAGCACCACAGAAGATAATGTCAATAACTACGAAGCAACAGTTACCGTATCGAATAACGGTACAGATAAAATCGAAGTATCTGATGTGAAACTATGCAACCGTGGCGAAAATTCTCTCTATACTAATCCTGCATTTACAGTTGATGCAAATGATTTGGCTGACATTCAGGCAAATGGTTTGGAAGCAAACGCAAGCAAAGACTTGAAAGTATATTTCACTCCGCTTGAGCAAATTGACTATGCTTGCGATATCAAAGCAATCGGCAGATTCGAAGGACAAGATAAAGAATCTAACGTCGGATCACTTGACGGTAAAGGTAAACAACCTCACGTAACTGCTTATGACCAGAATTTCGGTTATCTTAACTTGAACAACGAAACATCTTCAACCAAAGACGTAACTTTCGAAGCAACTGCACCGGTTCAGGGCGTATATGCAATGGATCTGAAAGTTGTTGGTTATAGAATTGAAGGTGCAAATGCCAATAAATTTGATTTCGCAGATGGTTTCGCAATGCCGAGCAAAAACAATCCGACCATTATTCCGGTTGGTACCAACTTTACGGTTCCTGTATTATTCACTCCTGAAACTGCCGGCGAATATACTGCACAACTCGTAATCGTGTGTGACGCACCGAACGGCACAACAGACGACAAAATCGCAGAACTTACCGGTAGCGCTTTCTCTTATGGTGTAACTACTACAGACGCTTCATATCCTGCAACTTATATCACAACCACAGCAACAGGTAAGACTGTATCGATTACAAACCAAAGTTCTACTCCGATTTATTTGACTAAATCACTCAACGAATCTCTTGAAGATAATGTTGCAGGCAGCCTGGAATCAAGTGCATTCACTTTGACAAAAGCAACTTTGTCCGATAACTCAACCGTATCTCTCGATGCTGAAAACGTAGAAATCGCCGTTGGCGGTACTTTGACTGTAAGCTTTGACTTCAAACCTACAAGCGTAAAATCTTATGCCGCAAACTTGGTTTATACTTACGCTGTAGAAGATCCGACTGCAGAAATCACTCAGACTGCAATTTCTCACATGACCGGTATCGGTAAAGATTACTATGCGGTAGTAGAAATTCCTACCGGCTATCAGGCATATCCGGGTGAAGAAATTGCACACGACGGCATCAATTGGGCAGAAGTAAAATTCTACAAAGACAACAACGAAACCAAGTCTTTGGATGATGCAAACATCACTGAATTTAACTGCGTATTTACTTTCTCTGATCCGCTTCTCGACGCAACCGGCAAGCACGTTTATCCGAAACTCAATTCAAACGGAGTTGTCGATATCGTAACAGAATCAACTATGACTAACGGTTGGACAGTAACTGATTGCAAGATTAACAACCATACAAATCTTCAAGTAACAATGAAGAGTTCAGATGGTAGTGCACTTAAAGCATCGAACAACAATGTTCTCCTTCGCTTCAAAATGTTGGGTTATTTGGCTCAGACAGGCGTAAAAGTAACATTGAATCCTTACTTTGCTCCTCAGGGTGCAGCAAGTGGTTATGTTCATGTAAGAGAAATCAACGGCGACGTTGAAATCTTGAAAGTCTGCGTTGATAGCGCACGTTTGATCGAATTTACCGGTATGAACTATGATGTTAAGAGCGTAACTCCGAACCCTGTCGTAAATGAAGGTACAATCGGCTTTACAACTCCTATCGAATGTCCTGTAACTATCGATATCTTCGATGCAATGGGTTCGAAAGTAACTACATTGGTAAATGAAGTAAAAACTGCCGGCACTTACGAAGTTCGCTTCGATGCAAACACTCTCGGTATCCCGAGTGGCAGTTATACTTACAGAATTAACATGGGACCATATTCTGAAACCAAGACCATGGTAATCACGAAGTAAGTTCCAAAATGATTTTTAGACGGGCTTTTCCGTTCTAGAAAATTAGAGGCAGGTTTCCGGACCTGCCTTTTTTTATTTTAAAAAAAATTGAAACATAATCATGCAAAAATCGTATTCGTATAAAGGTATTAATTGGAATTTATTGACTCTATGAAAAGGACACACTATGGCAACTTCCGACTCTTTAGCATCCGATAAAATGGAAAATCAGACGATGCAACCTGATTTTAGAAACTATAAATATCGTAAGCAGAAAAAATCGCGCTGGTGGATTCCGCTGGCAATTGTTGCCGGAATAATACTGTTGCTTTTTGTGATTGTTGCAGGTCTCGGAGTATTCTTTGACTCTTTGTTTTCTTCGAAACCGATGGAGGTTAAGTCGAATTCTGTTCTGTACTTAAACGTAAATTATGATATTCAGGAATATACGACACTTGGACCATTGGAACTATTTAGCAGTACGAAAGTTCCATCATTTTTTGAAATAATTAATTCTATAAAAAAAGCGAAAACAGACGATCGAATTAAGGGAATATATATTAAATCCGGAAATGCCAGCCTTGGATATGCAAAAATATGCGAGTTGAATGAAGCAGTCGAAGACTTTAAAAAGTCCGGAAAATTTGTGTATGCATATTTCGAAACCGGCGACGAAAAAGACTATATGGTAACTTTGCCGGCACAAAAAATATTTATGCCGCTCGAAGGAATGGTTCAACTCGACGGGCTAGCCGCACAAAATATGTTCTTAAAAGGATTTCTCGACAAAATTGGCGTGAATTTCTACGTTTGTGGTTTCGAAGATTTTAAAACTGCGGCAGAAGCGTATTCTTCTACCAAATTTAGCGACAGTAGCCGCTATCAGGTCAAAGAATATATTGGGCAGATGTTCGGAATATTCTTAGATGCAATTCAACACTATCGCTCGATAAAAAGAAGCAAAGCCGAAGAAATTATTAACGAGGGAATTTTTACGACAGACGGAATGCTCTCGAATGGTTTTATCGACGGCGTTGCAATCGAATCAAACATCAAAAAAGAAATGTCGAAACTTGCTTGGGGAAGCGAATATAAAAATAAGAAACCCGTGCGCTTAGTGAAAATTTCAGATTATGCCTATAGCGACCCGATAAAAAACAGTGGCGAAAGTAAAGTTGATGAGGAGAGGCAAATCGCAATAGTGTATGCATCAGGAAGCATTTCGCATACTGAACAGACTGAACTGTTTTCGAAGCAATCCGCTGTATATGCAAATCAATTTGTATCAAATTTGCACAAAGCAGTTGAAGATCCGAAAATCAAGGCTATTATTATCCGAATTGACAGTCCGGGGGGCTCGGTTCTTGGTAGTGAAATTATTTGGCAGGAAATCCGTGATGCAAAACGCAAAAAGCCGATTTATGCTTCTATGAGCGACGTCGCAGCAAGCGGAGGTTATTATATTGCTATGGCGTGCGATACAGTTATTGCTCATCCGGCAACTATAACCGGCTCCATTGGTGTGATTTCCGCTATCCCGAATTTTAGCGGTACGCTGAGTAAACTCGGTATAACGATTGATACAATTTCAACATCGAAAAATGCACTCTTCATGAATCCGACTCTCCAAGTTCCGCAGGAACAAAAAGACAGATTTAGAGCGATGAGCCGCGATATTTATTTCCGCTTTGTTTCTCGTGTGGCTGAGTCAAGAAAAATGACTTTCAATGAAGCACGTGCGTTGGCAAAAGGACGAGTTTGGACTGGTACCGATGCAAAGAAGAATCGTTTGGTTGATTGTCTTGGTGATTTAAGATTTGCAATTATACTTGCAAAGAACCGTATCGGATTAAAAGACAACCAGAAAGTAATATTTAACGTTTATCCTAAACCGGATGCAGATTTTAACAGATTGTTGAAGTTATTAAATGCGGGTAATCAAGACGAAACTGAAGAATCGCTCAATATGTCGAATTTAAATGCAATGTCGATTAAATTAGGGCAGGACATGAATTTCCTCTCTGCAATCTATGGTGCTTTGCCGGCTGAATATCAGAAGCAGTTTATCTATAATTTAAACATGATTAATATGGCGTTGAACGAAAAAATAATTATGTACGCACCGTTTGCGTTCGACATAAGATAGTTGCAAAATTATCGCATAAATTTAAATGGCGAGCCTGCTTAGGTTCGCCATTTATTTTAGAAGTGTCCGCGTTTTTTCAGCATTCCGCCTTTGGTGTCTTTTATGCTGTGCATTACAAGAAATGCCTGAGGGTCGATTAATTCAACGGCTTGCTTCAATTTGGAGAGTTCTAAGCGGGTTATGACCGTAAAAACAATATCAACATTCGGTGGAACACTGCCGTACGGCGTGTAGCCACGGCGTCCGGTATAAATCGTAACTCCTTGCCCAAGATCCATCGTTAGTACCTGGCGAATTTCCTCGCTTTTATCCGAGAAAATATAAATTCCCGTATATTCCTCTATGCCGGTAATGATATAATCTACAGTTTTAGAAGCAGCTAAATAAGTCAAAATAGCATACAAAGCGACTTCGACCGAGAGAAAATAAATTGCGACCGAAAAAATGATTATGTTAAAAATAAGTATAATGTCGCCGATTGTCATTCCGATTTTTTTGCTCAAATATATTGCAAGCAACTCCGTGCCGTCAATTACTGCACCGCCACGCATCGAAAGACCAATTCCTATGCCGAGGAAAAATCCGCCAAAAGCCGAAATAAAGAGTTTATCATGCGTGATAATCGGATAATGAACAAATGCGACTACAAGCGAAAGAGCACAAATTGAAAATAAACTGCGAATTGCAAAGGATTTGTTTACATTTTTATAGCCGATAATCAAAAACGGAATGTTTATGAGTACGATGAGAACTGAAAGCGGAATCCCGGAAATCGTCGAAACCAAAAGCGAGATGCCCGTTACGCCTCCGTCTATAAATCCGTTCGGCAACAGGAAACTTCCCAATCCGAATCCCGCTGATAGAACGCCACACAAAATTAAAATCAAATCTTTACTGTAAAATATTATCTTTCTTTTGGCTCTTGAAAGCATGTTCTTCCCAAATTATTATAATTAATTAGCAATCATATAACGATTTGGAAATAAGTAAATTTTATTCAAATGCACATTTTATGATGAAAAATAGTCGACTAATGGCGAATATTAAACAACGGAAATGAAAAATCAAAAAAATCGCGTTTGTATTGTTTATTGGCTAATATTTGACACCTGCGGAATATTGCACGAAATGAACGGATAATTTTTCTCTGAATATATATTACTAATGAAAACACAAAAGACACAGTGCTTGTAACTAATTGATAAATAAAGTACTTGTAATCGTACTTGATAGTTTGGCACGATATTTATTATACTTAAGGTAGTCATATAGTTTTAGATGAAAATTATGATCAATATGACCAACTAACGACTAACGGACAGTAATATAAACTTGGCACGGTAGTTGTAATATTAACAGTAAATGCCAATGGCATTTAATAATTTGACATAGCATTCGGGCAACCCGAATTGGCAAAGAAAAAAATAGGATATTATATAACAATTCACATGGAGGTGAATAATGCCTTACGCTATAGGTGGAAATAGTCGAATCAGGACTAATATACCCGCGGAAAATGCATATAACGCATTAGAATCGTCAAATCAGGACATATCACTGAGACAGTTACGACTCTCGACGGGCAAGAGAATTAATAATGCGGCAGATGATGTAGCCGGTTATATTACTTCGAAAGCTTTAATAGCTCGAAACGGTTCTTTAAAAGCAGCACAGACTGCAGTTGGCGATGCACAGAATATATCGTATATTGTGATGGATTCATTCGATAATATTAGTACGTTGCTGACGGAAATTAAAGAATCAACATCAACTGCAGCAAGTGGAGCGATGGGTACAGACGAAAAAGTTGCCCTCGGAAAAGCAGCTTACCGAATGGTTCAGCAAATCCAAACATTGGTAGATTCAACAGTATTTGGTGGACGCCAGTTAATTGATGGTACATACTCGGCTGACTTCGTAATTGCTACAAAAGCAGATAACAGCTTAATTACACTCGCACTTGACCTTACTACCGGTAATACGGATTATAACGTCTCAAGAAATGAATTGAATTTAAATTCTTTGAATGTAGACAGCTTTGCCGGTATCACAAATCTTGATATGAGGAGTTTCGACAACATTTCAGCGGACGATCTCGGTATCTTTGCATCTGATAAAATCCACTTAACACTCGTGTCGCTTGCAGACGCAATCGAAAACGTGAACAAAGCCGCAACTTATGTCGGTGGTGTTGTGAATAGACTTTCTTCGCAGCAAGAAGCTCTCAGTAGCCAGATTACAAACTACAATGCCGCAATTTCGCGTATTGAAGACGCCGATGTTGCAGAAGAGCAATTGCAACTTGTTAAGTCGCAATTCTTACAGAGTGCTTCCTTAGCATCATTAACTCAAGCAAATCAAAATCCACAACAGTTCTTGCAACTGATACAGGGTTAATTATTATAGGTATTCAACTAATTCGGAGAAAACATTATGGCTTATGCTGTTGGTAATAATGGACGAATAAGAACAAATATTTCGGCGGAGAATGCGTATAACTCCCTTGATATTTCAAATAAAGATATATCGTTGCGACAGTTGCGACTTTCTACCGGCAAGAGAATAAATAATGCGGCGGATGATGTTTCCGGTTACATTACTTCAAGATCTTTGCAGGCACGAAATCAATCTTTAAAATCTGCTGCTAATATTGTTAGCGACGGCTTGAATTTGACCAATATAATAATGGATTCGCTGGATAATGTCGATACATTAGTTTGCAATATTAAAGAATCAACTGCGACGGCTTCGTCCGGTTCGCTGGGTACTGATGAAAAGGTAGCACTCGCAAAAGCCGCATATAGAATGGTGCAGCAAGTTCAGACAATTGTAGATTCTGCTGTGTTTGGTGGGGCACAACTGCTCGGTGGCGAATATAATGCAGATATGCTGATTGGTTTTGACGTGAAAAATACGTGTCTGACTATCGGAATAGATATGCGAAAAAATAATACCGATTTCAACATCGAGTCGAATAATTTCGATCTGAATAGTATGAGTACGGATTGTTTTGCCGGAGTTACCGGATTGAAATTAACAGAAATGGACAACGTTTCGGCAACTGATCTCGGAATATTCAGCAAAGATAAAATCAGTCTTACTTTGACCAGTCTTGCTGATGCATTGAATAATGTAAACAAGGTTGCTTCATGTATCGGCGGTGTGAATAATCGCTTAGAGTCTCAAAATTCTTTGCTCGATTCGCAAATAATCAACTACAATGCCGCAATTTCGCGTCTCGAAGACGCTGATGTTGCACAAGAACAACTTGCGCTGATTAAATCGCAGTTCTTGCAGTCGGCTTCGCTAACGTCGCTGACGCAGGCAAACCAGAATCCGAGCCAATATTTGCAATTAATTCAGGGCTAAACATAGGGGGAAAATATGTTTATTATAACTGTTACAATTTGTAATCAAATGTTTGTATTCTTTGTTCTGTTATCAGACATGAAAACAAAATAAACATAAAATAATTAATGTGCTTCGAGCCAATTTTTGCCGAAGCCGACTTCCGAAATTACCGGAACATCGCCCAATAAAAGAGCGGATTCCATTTCGGACTTAACCAAAGCCGTGAGGGCAGTAATGTCATCGTCATGGCACTCGAAAACAAGTTCGTCATGAACTTGTAAAAGCAAATTTGCGCGAAGTTTTTCGCGTTGAAGGGCGTTATATACGCCAAGCATGGCTCGTTTGATCATATCGGAGCCGGTGCCTTGAATAGGCATATTTATAGCCGCACGTTGCTGAGCAGTGCGGATATTCTTGTTGGAGCTGTTTATGTCCGGAAAATATCTTCTGCGTCCGCAAATTGTCTCCGTATAGCCGAGTCGCTCGGTTTCCGCAATAGTTTTATCCATATACGCCTTTATTCCGGGGTATTTCTCGAAGTAATTTTCTATAATTTCGCCCGCTTGACGTCGTGGCATTCCGAGACGTTGAGCAAGTCCGAACGCTCCAAGACCGTACATGATTCCAAAATTTACCGTTTTCGCTATGCGACGGAGGTCAGGAGTAACCTCCTCAATAGGAATGTTATTCAAAATGCTTGCAGTCGAGGAGTGAACGTCGAGTCCGTTTTTGAATGCGGCTATCAAATTTTCGTCTTGGCTGACATATGCCATTATTCGCAGTTCAACCTGTGAATAATCCGCCGACAAAATGCTGTAATTCGGATAACCCGGAATAAATGCCTTGCGAACTTCTTTGCCGAGATCGGATTTAATCGGAATATTCTGCAAATTTGGATCGCTGGAAGAAAGGCGTCCCGTGTTTGTGCCGGCTTGGTTGTAGTTTGTGTGTAGACGTCCGGTTGCCGGATTGAGCATATTCGGCAAAGTGTCGATATAAGTATTTTTTAGTTTTGATAATTGCCGATATTTTAGCAGATATTCCGCAATCGGATTTGCATAGCTCAATAGCGTAAGAGTTTCCACGTCCGTTGAATACCCGGTTTTTGTTTTTTTGACCGGCGGAATCATCATCACGTCGAACAAAATTTCGCTCAGTTGTTTTGGCGAATCAAGGTTAAACTCGATACCGGATTCTTTATAAATATCTGAACGCAAGCCGGCTAACTGCTCGGTGATTGCAACTGAAATATCTTTTAAGCCGGCAACATCGATTTTTATGCCTGTAGATTCCATTGCAGTCAGCACCGAGACGAGCGGAAATTCGATTTCCTCGGCTAATTTTGTTTGATTATTGCCCGCGAGAATCGGCTTCAATTTCTCTTGCAGGCGAAATGCAACGTCCGCATCTTCGCACGCGTAGTCGGATATTTCTGCCGGAGCGATTTCTGCCATAGATTTCTGCGTTGCCTTTTTTATGCCAATCAAATTTTCAATCGGAATTGGCTCATAGTTCAGATATTCTTTTGCGAGGCTGTCCAGATTTAGTGCCGAGTCCGGATTTAAAATATGGGCGGCGATCATCGAATCAAACACTATAGGAGCGAGATTAATTCCTTTGCGGCGCAGAATTATGGCGTCAAATTTCAGATTTTGTCCGCATTTGCCGATTTTCGGATTTTCAAGTAGCGGTTTCAGAATATTTACAGCGTCAGCAAGCGGAATGCGGTCGGAATGATTTTCGGTGCCTGCGGCTGCTGACAAATCCGAAAATAAATTGTCGCCGGCGGAAACCGTCGAAAGGCGGTCATCTACCGAAATATAATAGCCGGTATGTGCTGCAACGGAAAGTGAAATTCCGACTAAACTGCATGTCATTTTATTGAGCGAGCTTGTTTCGGTATCGACCGCGAGGAGTGGGGCAGAGGATAACTCGCGGACGACTTCGCGAAGGCGCTCAGCCGTGCCGATAAATTGATATTTGCTTTTCTCGGAAGAAAATTTTTCAAAAGTCGGGATTTCCGGCTCGGTTTCCTCGCTTTCGCTTAGGCTGAACCACTTGCGGCGCAACTGCGTAAAGTTTAAATCCGACATGAACTTAGCTAGTTCTGTAGAGTTTATCGGGGCAACTTTTGTTCGGATTTCCGGTAGTTCCATATCGGTAACTATCGTAACGAGTTCCAGAGCTACTTTTGCGGATTCCGCTCCTTCGGCGAGTTTTTTCCTGGTGCTCGCAGATTTGATTTTATCGATATTTTCGTAGATTTTTTCAATTGAACCGTATTCCTGAACCAGCGGGATTGCAGTTTTTTCGCCGATTCCTTTCACGCCGGGAATATTGTCAGCCGTATCGCCTATGAGTGCAAGTACATCGCGAACCTGGTCCGGAGTTCCGCCGAATTTTTCCTCGACCGCCTTCAAATCGACCAAATCGAAATTTATTCCGTGCACTTTCGACGGCTTCAGCAAATGAATCCGTTCATCAACCAATTGATAGTAGTCTTTGTCCGAAGTAACGCAATAGATAAAATAATCTTTGTATTGTTTGGCGATTGAGCCAATAATATCGTCGGCCTCATAGCCCGGAATCTGAATGCGGTAAATGCCGACAATGTCCAGAAATTCTTTAATTCGCTTGAGCTGCGGCACAAGTTGCTCCGGAAAAGTATCGCGATTTGCCTTATATTCTTTATAAATTTTATGGCGAAAAGTCGGCTCGTGCGAATCAAATGCAACAACAATATTTTTCGGATCGGCTTCTTTCAGCAGAGTTTGCAGTTGATTGATGAAGCCGAAAACGGCGGAAGTCGGCTCGCCGCTCGGACTTTGCAAATTAGAAGCAAGCATTGCGTGATATGCCCTAAAAACCAGTCCCATTCCGTCAATCAGAAATAATTTATCCATTGTCGTTGTCTCAATTATTTGATAAAAATCTTTGCAAAAATACAATAATTTGACGAATAAGTCGACATTTATATGTCAAAAAAATAGGTAAATTACCGGAATATTTCGGCGGTCGGCATAAAGACGTGTATCCACCATTTGCGACTTACAGCACGCGCTTGGATGTTTCCGGCGACTATCGATTTAAATGTCAAAAGCAGGGTGCGAAGTTTCTTCGCATCCTGCTTTTATGTATTGTCAATTCAAATTGTCTAAAAGTGATATTTCAGCCCGACTAAAATTCCTATTCTGTGTAGTGACCAATTTTCGATTATAGAATTAATCGGCAGATAATAATGCACTTCGCCCATCGCGGAAATGCCGTATTTTATCGGGTACGAAAT
>JAQUZU010000014.1:19780-25182 GCA_028691175.1 Candidatus Kapaibacterium sp.
GGGGCGAGCGTATCCGGCGTTGGCTCATAATCAACAAACGACTGTCCGCCCATTGTGCCGTATGCATCGAAAATATCGTTTTTATAGCCGAATCCGTAGGAATACATGCCAAACGGCAAATCTGCCTGCAATTTGTGGGCACCGTAAAGTACCTCGAGATATGCAATTGAATAGCGGCTTAATCCGAGCTGCGAAAATCTTGTACTATCTACCGGATAGCCATCGAGTTTCAGTGTCTTTATCGCCTTAGTCGGTACAACCACATTTACCATGTGTCGCCAGCTGCCGTTTATCGGTGTTGCGAATTGGTATTGCTTCAAAAATTGCAAAGTCGGGCTGACAATAATCATCATCGGATCGCCGATAGAATCGCCATTATTGAAGCCCTGCGAATATTGCGCTACAAGAATAGGCTTATTTGCTGAGATCTGCAAATTCTTTGTGCCGTTCGCCTCGAAAAACTGTCCTTGCTGTAAGGTGCCGAGCAGAGTATTGTCTGCGAAAATTTTTGTGTCCGGCTCGTTTGCCAGAATGCGAAAAGTGTACATCGGGCGTGGCTGAAGTAATCCGATATAGAACTGTTTGCCCCACGAACTTATTGGCGGCATTTGCTCAACTAAGTGGTTACAAGCCATAATTTTCGGTGTTACGTAGGCACATTGGTGCCCTGAAAATACGGCAATTTTTTTGTTTGCTTTTATGTATGAGCCGGTCAAATCGCAAGATTTGCGTGGTTCATAATTTGCGGTTACCTGATAGACATCGCCCTTATTAAGCTTCACGGTGTAAGGAATATTTGCCGGATGAACAGTAGTATTTACCGTAGTCACGAAAGTTACTTCCGTGCTGTCCTCTGTGGCAACAACCGCAAATTGCGGCATTAAAACATCGGAAACCGTGTAGCACATTGCTCGATATTCCGTGCCAAGCACCGAGGTGGAAAATCCGAGATATGTGTCGGTGGTTTGCTTGCGGCGATTCAATCCATAGACCGAAATCGGATTGTCGCTTGTTACATGAACAGCCAGGCGTTCCGGCACTTCGCTGCTAACAACTTGTGCTTCCGACGGCAATTTGATGTTTGCAATCGTGCCCTTGGGGACATATTGTTTTTGCTTGAAATTCAGTCCGTCTATTTCGATGGTAACAGTTGCGTTGTCGTTGCCGGAAATGAAAAGTTCCAGAAACAGGGTGTCTTTTTTCTTTTTATTATCGTCTTCTTTGAAATTGCGCTGAAAGCAAAGCCAAAATTCGGTGCCTTCCGGATTTTTGTATTTGATGTTTAGCGAGTCCGATTTCGCGGTTATTGCAGTCGAATTTGCCGGCTGTGCACTCGCGGGAATTGCCACAAAAGCGAATAGCAAAAAAACAAGTATATATTTGATTTTACCGAAGTTCATTGATTTTGCCTATTTGGAATACACGAAAAATTGCGAATAAAACTTGCCGTTATGCTTCATTGTCAGCAGATATAGACCGGACGGAAATAAATCCTCGCTCGGGGTGAATTGCAGCGTGAATTTGCCGGCAGGAAAGTTGCCGAAATAATCGGAAAATTCAGACCCGCCATTTTCGCCGGAAACTTGCGTGATGTGTAAATATTTGCTTAATTCTTTGTATGGGTATACTCGCGTGCCGAAATAATTGTATATCTCAAATTCCGCCGTGCCGCCGTCCTGCAAGTTAAAAGTAAATGTCGTCCAGCCGCGGAACGGGTTCGGATAATTTGAAAATAAATCGGTCGGGTAGCCCTGAATAATATTCTCGCCGGTAGTGCGAAACATTGCACTCGGAGAAGTGAAACTTATGTTTTCGTCATTTACCAGCACTTCGGTGCAGGCGAATGCTGCAGAATCCCGTGGAGCAGCCAAGCCTTCAATAACCAAGTTAAACAGATTTCCGGATTGAGCGACGAGCGTTCCGGTATTACTGAATTTTATGCGATATTTTGCCGGCTTTGAAAATAAATCACTTGATACAATTGGTTCCTGCGATGTGAAAAACGCCGAAGTTTCAGTCGAAACAGACTTTATATCGAATATAAACTGATCGTATTCGAATACGAATTCAATCGAATTTGCACTTTCTACGTTTGCAAAATTTCCTGCAATCGGTATCGAGTATATTTCACCACGCGGAATAATCGTGTCTCTGATTGAAACTGACGGCTCTGCAAACAAAACGCCACAAGTAAAAAAGAAAAGACACAACCTTAATATATATATATATTTCATAAGCCTTAAAGTCAAAATGTATTGAAATAGTTCGTTTCTATAAGCAAAAACAGTGCCTAATTAGGTTTTCAGTTCCTTTTTCTTCGCACTCGGGAAGAGAATATTGTTTAATATCAGACGATAGCCGGGCGAATTTTTGTGCAAACGTAATTCGGTCGGCTCTGCACCGACCAAGTGGCGATAGTCTTCCGGATCGTGCCCGCCATACCAGGTGAATTGCCCGCGCCCTACATTTCCGTGAATGTAACGCACATAATCGGTTCCCTCTGCTTCTCCAAGTATGGTAACTGATTTTTTGATAAATTTGCGGAAAAATCCGGTAGTTTGCCCCATAAATCCTTTAATTACATTTGCGTGGTTTTGAGTCAGCATTGTCGGTACGGGATCGTATTTCGCCGAAAAGTCAAACAATGTAAAATAGTCTGATGCTTCAGAATAGTTCATACCGACTAATTCTTCAGTAATATCGATTTGGGAATATTCGTATTGATACGGATCTGTTACGAGATTAAAGTTTTCAAAAGCAAATGTCTGCGTAAAATCCAATTTTGAACTTGCCTGCGGATCCGCCGGATCTCCGTCGAACATCGACTCGCAAATATCCAGATTTTGAGCGGCAAGTGCAATATCATACGAATCCGTAGCACTGCACATTGCAAATAAGAAGCCTCCACCTGCAACATATTCTTTGATTTTGAGGGCTACGTCGCGTTTCATTTTCGAAACTTTCGTATAGCCGAGTTTTCGTGCAAGATTTTCATTTAAAGCAACTTGTTCGATATACCAAACCTGTGTATGATAATTTGCCCAGAATTTTCCGTATTGTCCGGTAAAATCTTCGTGGTGCAGGTGAAGCCAGTCGTAATCCTGCAATTTGCCGGACAAAACCTCTTCGTCCCAGATTAAATCGTGCGGAACCTCGGCATATTCGAGTGCGAGGCGCACCGCATCGTCCCATGGTTGAGTGCCGGGCTGTGCATAAACGGCGATTTTCGGAACTTTCTCGAGTTTTACCAAGTCCATATTAACGTTATCGGCTTGAACCTCGGCATAGATTTCTGCTGCGTTCGCCCCGTCAATTGTTTCAAAAGTTACGCCGCGGATAGAGCATTCCATCGATATATTGTCGCTGTAGTCTGTCATAAACGAGCCACCGCGATAATTTAGCAGCCAATCTGCCGTGCCTCCCTCTTTAAGCACCCAAAAAATCAGTCCGTATGCTTTCAGATGATCGTTCTGCGCCAAATCCATCGGAATGAAAATTTTCTGTGCAAACGCAGTCGAGCAGAGCGTCAGCAGAAAAACGGCGATACTGAGTATCCTTTTCATTAATTTATTTATCCTTAAAATAGTCGGTAACTTGATTGTAAAAAGACGGTGTTATATCCAAAATATTGCAAATTAAAATGTTTACAGTATTTGCAAATAAAATTTGCATTAAATGAAAAAAATGAGTATATTTGAAAATTCAATATTTGAATGTGTTGTAGAAAAAATGTTTCACCAATAGATTTTATGATATGATAGTATTCGGTACAGACGGATGGCGCGGAATTATCGCTCGCGATTTTACTTATGATAATGTTAGGCTCGTGGCTTTGGCTACTGCCAAGTACGTAAAAAAGCAAAACGCAACTAATCCCGCGGTGGTTATTGGGTATGATACAAGATTTATGAGCAAGGAATTTGCCGAGGAAGCCGCTCTCGTGCTTGCTTCGCAAGATGTGATTGTTCACCTTGCAGACGATATTTCGTCGACTCCGCAGGTTTCGTTTCATACTAAGCAAAAAGGCGCTGAACTCGGCGTTGTAATTACTGCAAGCCATAATCCACCGATTTATAACGGATATAAACTAAAAGGACCGTTTGGAGGACCGGCTTTGCCGGAGCAAATTGCGGAAGTCGAGGCTGAACTACACCTGCTTGAAGCAAAAAAACCAAAATTTACTCTGAAAAAAATGGACGAATACATCGCTGCAAAGAAAATCAGACTTTTCAATGCACGTGAATCGTTTGTTAGAAATATAAAAAAGAAAATTAATATTGATTTGATTAAAGAAGCAAATTTTAAGATTTGCTATGATGTGATGTATGGTGCCGGATTGAATACAATCGGCATGATTATGCCCGGTGTAGATGAAATCCATAGCGAACATAACCCCGGATTCGGTAAAATCGGGCATCCTGAGCCGATTCAGGAATGTCTCGGCGACTTAATTGATAAAATGAAAAAAGGAGACTACGATATCGGAATCGCAACTGATGGCGACGCCGATCGTTTGGGTGCAGTCGATGCAGAGGGCAATTTTGTCGATTCGCACAAACTGTATATGATTTTGCTCAAATATTTGTTTGAAAAACGCAAGAAAAAAGGTGCTGTTGCGAAAACAGTTTCGCTTACTTCGATGGTAGATATGTATTGCGAGAAAAACAAACTGCGAATCATAAAAACGCCGGTTGGATTTAAATATATCGCAAAAGCAATGGTAGAGGATAAACTCATCATTGGTGGCGAAGAGTCCGGCGGACTTGGTACATGCTTGCACATTCCGGAGCGCGATGGCTTATTTAATGCGTTCCTTTTGCTTGAAGTTATGGCAGTAGAGAAAAAATCGCTTAAAGAACTTTGCGATGAACTCGATGAAGAATTTGGTATTCATCGCTATATGCGTCGCGATGTTAAAGTAACACCGGTTCAGAAAAACGCGATACTCGCTGCATGTGAAAATATTCCGAAAAAGCTCGGACGCTATGAAGTTATCGGTTCAGATCTGACAGATGGTTTTAAATTCTTTGTGGATAATGGTTGGTTGCTCATTCGTGCCTCGGGTACGGAGCCACTCATCAGATTTTATTCCGAAGCAGAATCGCTTGGTAAAGTTAACGAACTGTTAGATGAAGGAATGAAGCTAAAAATCAAGTAATTACCTGAAAGAGCAAAATTAAAGTTTTTATGAATCAACCGGCGGGAAACTCTCGCCGGTTGATTTTCTGTTTTTATTCAGCGTAGTCAACTTTTGCTTTGCAGTCCGGGCAGAAAAGATATTTTTGCCACTCGTTGTCAACTTTTTTGAAATGAATTTCCATCGTTTTGTGTCCGCAACTCGGGCAGGTAACATTTACCGGCTGGTAGTTTGTGATGAAATTGCATTCCGGATAGCGTGTGCA
>JAQUZU010000015.1:0-4930 GCA_028691175.1 Candidatus Kapaibacterium sp.
TCGTTATTTTCATTCAGCAGTTCCATTTGCTGCTTCAAATTGTATTTATGCAGGAAATGTCCGCCGACTTTTCCCTCTTCGCATACGATGAAATTCGAGTTTTGCAGGCATTTCAGCGCACGCATCGATATATCGCCATCGTTGCCGATCGGCGTCGATACAATGTACAGTACTCCGCCCTTTGCATTTTCGGCTTCGTCCGCGATTTCGGCGTCCTCGGCTGCTTGATCAGTCACTTCGATCGGTGCAGGAACTTCGGTTGGTTGTTCAAATTGTTTTTCTACTTCGTCGCTTGGCGAGAATACTTCCGCAGCAACATTTTCTTCTTCGAGTAAATTTTCCTTATCCATCAGGCTTCATTATATTTTAAAACTTTTAACTCTATAGAGACGGCTACATCTTTTATATATTGTTTTATCCTTAAATAATTTATAAAATGTAAAGGTATAACCTCTGTAAACAAACATAGAGACGCGGCAAGCCACGTCTCTACGAATAAATCTCTATGTTATATGATTGTTTTTGCTATTTGATATAACCAAAATCCTTGCCGACTTTGGCGAAAATATCAAGAATTTTATTTAAATGCTCGTCGCGATGGGTCGCCATATAACTTGTACGCATCATCGACATTCCGACCGGAACTCCCGGCGGAACAAACGCATTCACGAACACACCGGCATCGAAAAGTCCCTTCCAGAAAGCAAATGCCTTGTCGTCGTCGCCGATAATAACCGGAACTACACCGGTTCTGCTGCGGATAATGTTAAATCCCAGATTAGCAAATCCGTCCTGCATTTTGAGCGAGTTTTCGACAAGTCTGTCTACTCGTTCCGGCTCTGCTTCAAGTATCTCCAAAGCAGCGAGTGCCGAAGCAACTGACGCCGGGGTCGGGCTGGCACTAAAAATCAATGCACTGGAATTATGCTTTATATAATTAATTACACGCTCCGGACCGCACACGAAACCACCCAAAGACGCAAAAGTCTTCGAGAAAGTTCCCATCGTCATATCGACCTTGTCAGTCAAGCCGTAGAATGACGCGGTACCGCGTCCGCCCTTTCCTACAACGCCCACGGAGTGCGCATCATCAGTCAAGATTCTTGCGTGATATTTTTCTGCAAGGCGGGTGATTTCCGGCAGATTTGCAATTTCGCCACTTGCCGAGAAAACTCCGTCAGTAATGATTAATTTTCCGGCATCAAGCGGAAGACTTGCCAAAATTCGCTCTAAATCCTGCATATCGCAATGCTTATAGCGCTTAAATTCTACCAGCATTCCTTTCGCGGAGATGCACGCGTTCATGATAGACGCATGATTCTCTTTATCGCAAATGATATAGTCGCCTTTTGTGCAGATGCACGGAATAACACCTAATGCAGTTTGATAACCGGTTGAAAATAAAAGACATGCTTCATATCCCAAAAACTTTGCGAGCCGCTCTTCGAGCTTCTCGTGAAGATCTATGGTACCGGTAAGATAGCGCGAACCGGAGCAACCTGTGCCATATAATTCTATCGCTTTGCGAGCCGCTTCCTTAACTTTCGGGTGTGAAGTCAAACCCAGATAGTTATTCGAACCCGCCATAATAACTTCTCTGCCCTGCATAATAACTACAGGACCTTCGTTTTCTTCTATAGCACGGAAATACGGATAAACTCCCGCAGCCTTCACCTGATCGGCACGCGTAAAATCGTAACATTTTTGAAATAATTCCAAAATTTTGCCCCTCCTGTATGTTTTCGCTTTCTCTGATTTCAAATTCTAATTTAAAGAAAGCAAAATTGCAAAAAAAAACGCAATTAACAAAGGAATAATTCAAATGTTTCAAAAAAGTACAATGATTGCAAACATTTATACAATTTTTCACAGGCTCGAACGTCAATACAAAGTGTTAAATTATTACGAAAAACCGACATGAAAAATATATTTGTTACTTTCACGTTGCTCGCAAGCATTTTCGCACTTTCTGTTGCTATGGCAAGCGAGACAAGTCCCTATCAATTCCTGCGATATAATTCGGGAGCGAGGGCTGCAGCACTCGGCGGTGCGACCGTCAGTATTGCCGGCGACGGGTCGATGCTGTTTTATAACCCCGCCGTCTTGCCGACTGTGAAGCAAAAACCTGTAACGGCTACTTTCCTGAAGCATGTAATGGATATTAACTCCGGAAGTGCGTCTTATGTCCGCCATTACGACGGAATCGGTTCGTTTTCCGCAAGCGCGATTTTCACAAATTACGGTTCTTTCGACGCTGCTGACGTCTCCGGCAACAAAACCGGGACTTTCTCCGCAAATGACGTCTGTCTTAGCGTTGGATACGGCAACACCTTAGACACAAATCTCTACTACGGCGCAGCGATGAAACTCATCTATGTCGGCTTGGACGACGCTTCAAGTGCCGCTATGGCATTCGATTTCGGTATGCTTTACACCCTGCCGAACGGCTCGACAAGCCTTGGACTGAGTGTCCTCAACGCAGGATTTCAACTTTCGAAATTCTACGATAATGTAGAAAAATTACCGCTCGACGTACGGCTCGGCATCAGCCACCGCCTGATGGGACTTCCGTTACTGTTCAATTTCTCGTTCCATCATCTTGCAGACAAAGAAGACAGTTTCGGCGACCGCTTCGCGAATTTCTCGCTTGGTGGCGAGATATATCTGGGCGAAAAATTCATGGTTCGGCTCGGCTATGACAACCATATCCGTCAAAATTCCAGCCCCGCAGACGAGAAAAAACTTTCCGGAATGTCGATCGGTGCCGGCTTAAAACTCGAAAAATTCAACATCGACTATTCGCTTTCGCAAATCGGCCTGAGTGCCACGCTGCACCGGATAGGCGTTTCATTCGACATATAAACAACATATAGAATAAAACTTAAGGAAGAAAATGAAAAAATTTATGCTGTGCCTCGCACTTGTCGCAGGCGTTTTTTCGGTTAATTTAGGTTCAGAATCTTTTTCTGCAGCGTCAAATTGCTATGCACAAGAAGCGGCTGCACCTGTTACCATCAAGCCTACAATGCAAATCGATTATCTGGTTTTTGCCGCTAACGCACTGAAAACCATCGAAATAAAAGGTAACGAAGTTGATGCATTCTTGGTATGCCAGCAGACAATTAACGCCGAAATTCAAAAATGTGTCGACGCGAAAAAACGCACCGACGAAACTCACACTTTCGAAATCCGTCTTGACGTAGCGCAAACGACAGTGAATTTACTCGAACGCGCCACGCTGACCGGTGCCGATGCTGTCAGATATAAAGGTTTCGTAGCCTCATTGGTCGAAGCAGGTAAGAAATTACAAGCCAAATAAAATATAATATAATTTTGATTTATTTCAAATATTTTTACGCAGCATTCGTTTATAATGGCGATGAGTTCTTCGGAAGTCATCTCTACAAAGACATTTTAGATTTATTTATAACGGAGAAGCAATGAAAATTACAGTCATCGGTGCCGGCAATGTAGGTGCTACAGTAGCTCAAGTTATCGCTAATAAAGAATTAGCTAACGAAGTTGTTTTAATCGATATCTTAGACGGCGTTCCGCAGGGCAAAGGCTTAGATATGTATGAATCTATGCACGTTTTGGAATCAGATACCAAAATCATCGGTACTAACGATTACGAACTGACTAAAGATTCCGACATCGTAATCCAAACTGCAGGCTTAGCACGCAAGCCGGGAATGACTCGCGACGATTTATTGATTAAAAACGCCGCAATTGTAAAGAACTGCATCGGCAGTGCTTACAAATATTCACCGAATGCGTTTTATATCATCATCTCAAATCCATTAGACGTAATGACTTACGTTGCTCAGAAGGTTACCGGCTTAGGTCGTGATCGCGTCTTCGGTATGGCAGGCGTTTTGGATACTGCTCGCTATTGCTCATTTATTTCTATGGAACTCGGCGTTTCTATCCAAGATGTACGCGGTTTGATCCTCGGCGGTCACGGCGATACTATGGTTCCGCTGACTCGTTTCACAACTGTTGCAGGTATTCCGGTTGAAGATCTTATTCCTGCAGACAGACTCGAAGAAATTTGCAATCGTGCTGCAAACGGCGGTGGCGAAATCGTTAAGTACTTGCAGACAGGTTCTGCATTCTATGCTCCGGCTTCGTCGGCTGTTCAGATGGTTGAAGCAATCGTTCGCGATCAAAAACGCATTTTACCTTGCTCTATCCAGCTCGAAGGCGAATACGGCTATAAAGGCGCTGTAGTAGGTGTTCCGGTTGTACTCGGCAAGAACGGCGTTGAAAAAGTTATCGAACTCAAACTCAACGACAAAGAAAAAGGCATGCTCGACACTTCTGTTAAGCACGTTACAGAGACTATCGAAGAAGCAAAAAAACTTTTGAATATGTAAGTTTCGCTTCAAAATTCATTTGGAAGGCGAGCCGTTTGGTTCGCCTTTTTGATTTTTCGTTACATCATACCGCGTAGCAGCAAAGATTTTTTGCCGGCATTTTATCCGAATTTCCGCACCATTACAACATATTACGGCATTATTCGTCTAATATATGTCAATTAAAAAATATTTTCTATTCATAAATCAGGATTTCAGTTAATGAAAAAAGTTTTAGCTACACTATTTCTGGCGGTATGTATGAATGCATCACTCCAAGCCCAGGAACTCCCGAAACGCGGAGACATCCAGGACAAATATAAATGGGATCTCACCCATTTCTACAAGACAAGCGCAGATTTCGAGAAAGATTTCGCTACTCTCAAAAACGTTCTCCCGAAGTATAAAAATTACGCAGGAAAACTAAATTCCGCAGACCAACTCGCGAAATTTATTAAATTTCACATGGAAAATTATCGCATGTTCGCGAAATTAATTGTTTATACAGGGCTTGCAAAAGACTTGGATCTCTCTGACGCCACAAATCAGACTTTAAATGATCGTGCATCGAAACT
>JAQUZU010000015.1:5030-9022 GCA_028691175.1 Candidatus Kapaibacterium sp.
AACAACTGCGGATGCGGCGTGCACCCATGGATACTCCTCAACTGGGGCGGCACACTCGACGACGTTTTCACACTTGTTCATGAAATAGGACACACTATGCACTCCTATTTCAGCGAAAAAACTCAGCCAATGCAATACAACGATTACACAACTTTCGTTGCTGAAGTTGCCTCCACAACAAACGAAGCACTTCTCCTCGATTACCTGATCGAAAACGCTGCAAACGAAACTGAAGAAGCCGCATTGCTCGAAAAATACCTTATAAATGCGCAATCTACTTTCTTCCGTCAGGCACGTTTTGGCGAATTTGAAAAGAAAACTCACGAACTCGCCGAGAAAGGTACTTTCCTAAACGCCGGTGAACTCACTAAATTATTCGGCGATATGTATCAGGAATATTGGGGTCCGTCGATGACAACCGACAGAGAAGAAGGACTTTCCTGGGCACGCATTCCGCACTTATATCACTATAACCTCTATGTATTCCAATACTCTACTGGTTTCTCTGCTGCACAGGCATTTGCCGAGCTAATCAAGACACAAGGTCAAAAAAGCGTCGATAAATACATGAACAACTTCATTTGTGCCGGCAGTTCGGTTTATCCGATTGACGCACTCAAAAACGCCGGCGTCGACATGAGCACTTCAAAACCAATCGACGACATGCTTGCAAAATTCAATAAATATCTCGATAGATTGGAAAAAATCATCGATGCACGCAAATAAACTATTGCAATGTGCTCACCAAAAGCGGGGATATTAATAAAGTGGCGGGTGAAAATCCGCCATTTTTTTTTAGAATATTAATTATAGAATTATGAAACAAGGCTATAAAAAATATTCTCCCTTCCGGTTCGTCTTTAGACAATTATTTCAATCACAAACAGGACACAACAATGGCAAATATAGAGACTTTTGAAAATCCCGCTCCGCAGAATAATTATGTAATTACGCATATTAACGAGGAATTTACCTCGGTTTGTCCTATTACGGGACTTCCGGATTTCGGCAAGATATATGTTAAATATATTCCGGATCAGATTTGTATCGAGTTAAAATCGCTGAAATATTATTTCCTCGAGTTTCGCAACATGGGGATTTTCTATGAAGCAGTTACGAATAAAATTCTCGACGATTTAGTCGCAGCCTGCAGCCCGAAAATGATGGAAATCACTACCGAGTGGTCTGTTCGCGGCGGCATTCATTCTACAATAGTTGCAAAATACGAGAAATAAAATGCTTACAAGAGTATCAAAAGAATTTCACTGGGAAATGAGCCACCGCCTGCCGCGGCACGCCGGACTCTGCAAAAATATTCACGGACACACGTACCGCCTGCGGCTCGACCTTTTCGGCACGCCGGACGAGTGCGGAATAGTAGTCGATTTTTTCGATATTGACCGCATAATGCGCCCGATTATCGACCGCTTAGACCACGCTTTCCTCTGCGAAAAGAGCGACACGCTGATCCTCGATTTTCTGCAGGCGAATAACTTCAAATGCGAAATCTTCGACGCGCCGACAACCTCGGAAAACATAGTCGTCTATCTCGCTGACCTCGCCGAGCCGAAGTTTCGGGCATTGGGAAATATCTCGCGCATGACGATTCGCGTCTATGAGACAATCGGTGTTTTTGCGGAAATTACACGAGAAATATAGGCACGAAAATGGAGAAGCAGGAAGTAAGTTTTAACGGAAGATGCCACCGCGACGCGCGGATCCGCTTGCAAATGCAACGTTATGCACTTGATCTCGCCGAACAGTTACGCTCGGAATTATTGAATAATCCGGCAATCGCCCGCATAGAATTTGCCGGCGAAACTCGGCGTTTTGCGGAAATAATTCGTCAAATCGATCTCGTCGTGCAGTCGGAGACGCTCTCCGCCCTACCCGATACTCCGGCAATTGCTAATCTGAAAAATGCAATTACCGATACCGGATTGCAACTAAATATCCGGTTTGCCCGATCTGAAAATTTTATCGCAACTTGGCACGAAACCACCGGCAACTCTCAATACATAAACGCATTTAACGAATATGCGAACTCGCATAACGCAGGAAATTTTGCCGGCATTGAGAGCGAGGAGGCAATGTATTCTGCACTTGGACTGCCTTTTGTACCGCCGGAAATTCGCGAGGATGCGGAAGCGTTGCGCAGGGCAGTCGCCGGAAACATTCCGAAATTAATCGAAAATTCAGACCTCCGCGGCATGCTTCACATCCATACAAACGCCAGTGACGGTAAAAATTCTCTCGAGGAAATGATGCTCGAGACTCGCCGGCTCGGATTTAAGTACGTCGCAATCTGCGATCACAGCCAATACGCTGCACATGTCGGCGGGCTGACTCCGGACGAAGTTCTTGCACAAAGCGAGGAAATCGACCGCCTAAACGAGAAATATCCGGACTTCCGAATTTTGAAAGGCATCGAAAGCGACATTCTTCCGGACGGTTCTCTCGACTATACGCCGGAATTTCTTGCGCATTTTGATATTGTTGTTGCATCAATTCACTCGTCTTTTAAAATGCCCAAAGCAGAAATGACCGCACGCATCATTCGTGCCGCACGAAATCCGTTTACCACAATTCTCGGACATCCGACCGGACGTCTCATCGGCACGCCCGCCGGGTACGAAATCGATATAGATGAGTTTATCAACGTTTGTGCCGACTGTGGGAAGGTAATCGAAATTAACGCAAACCCGTACAGATTAGACTTTAATGCAGAAAATGCGATGAAAGCCGCCGCAAAAGGCGTGAAACTTGCAATCAATCCTGATTCGCACAAGACACAAACGCTCGCTGACGTGTTTATCGGCGTTCAATCTGCCCGCAAGGCTTGGCTTACCGCCGAGGACGTTATCAACTGCCTCACGCTCGATGAGTTCATCAAAAATTATGTAAGGAAATAAATTATGAAAAAGTCACTTATTGCAATTTGTATTTCGCTGTTTTTCGTCGGTTCGCTCGCGGCAAAAGAGCGACTGATGATCGGGAATATCACGTTCGGACCGGAAGCGAAAGCCGTTCTCTCGGAGGATAAAGTAGAGGCGGCACTATATTTTGCAAATCGTCTGGCAAATCGTTTTGAATATATCGGACTAAAAACTCGCGATTCGGTTGCACTCAGCCTCAAAGCGGAGAATCCCGACTTCACGTCGGACGATTTGATTTCGCGGCTCAATCCGGATAAAATGTACTTTTTTCACGTAGATTTGCTTGCAAACATGCTTCGCGTAAATCTCAAAAGCAAGTCGCGAAACGGCAGCGAACCCATTGACGCAGTCGGCTATGCGACCGCCCATTACTACAAAGAGGAAAATGATATGCCGCTATACGATACTGCTCTTCTCGAAGCAATTCAGCGTGCAATGGCGGTCTGCGAAAGCGATTCGGCAATGTTTGCCACAAGCCGCGATTCGGTATTCTATGTTTTGCCGGCGCCAACTTTAGTGCTTTCCGGACTGCAATTTGTCAGCAACCCGTCGTTTCCGAAGTGGGAAATTTTCACGGATCAAGAGATCAATTCCTATTTTATACTCGAATCCATGTATGATACGCTGAAATATCGTCCGGATTATGTGCTATATGATATTGCCTCTCGCGATTCTATTTACGGACTTTTCAACCTGAAAATACCGGATAATCACCGCGCCACGAACGAAGTGGAATTTTCATGCCTCGCGCGCCTTGAAGTCGATTATGTAGTTTCCGGCTCATTCGTGCGCACCTCTGCAGAGGAAGCAACTTTAGAACTCATTTTAATAAAGATTTCCGACCACACGCTTACCGAGGTAGATCGAATTTCCACGATAATCCCCGAAGATAAAAAACTAACTCTGCAGGCAAAAGCCCGTGCGGCAATTACGGAATTGCTGGACAGGCAGAAGAAATAACGGAAACGCATTCAAACGTTTCGCTATAAAAAAAGGGACGAATCAAATCCGTCCCTTTCTTTTTGCATACTTTTTCGTATTTTATTTATCGGCTTC
>JAQUZU010000015.1:9122-23401 GCA_028691175.1 Candidatus Kapaibacterium sp.
TGCTGAATTGCATTTTCGTCGATGTCGTTTGCCACACCACCGATTCGCGTATAGCTCGAAGTAAATCTTGCACCGCAAATCAGTTCAATAATATCATATAGTTTTTCTCTCTCGGTAAAAGTCCAAAGCAACATCGTAACCGCCCCAAGGTCATTACAGGTTGAGCCCATCGCCATCAAGTGCGACGAAACGCGTGCAATTTCGCTAATCAGCACGCGAATCCACTGTGCTCTTTCCGGTGCTTCGATACCGAGTGCATTTTCTACAGCATACGTATATGCCGCATTATTTGCCAGCGGACACATATAATCCAATCGATCAGTAAACGGGATAAAATCGTGATATATTACGTTTTCCGCAATTTTCTCCATTCCGCGATGCAAATAGCCCAATTCCGGTTCTACCTTAAGAATTGTCTCGCCATCGAGGCGCAAGAGAGCGCGCAAAACGCCGTGCGTAGCCGGATGCTGCGGTCCCATATTCAAAACCATATCATTTTCGAGTGGGTCGTCAATCAAAACCGATGTATCTTTATCGAGAATTTTTTTCAGAATTTTTGCCTGGCGAATTTTATTAATTCTCGCAATTTCTTCTTCCGACTGAACATTATATGATGAAGCCATTATTTGTCTCCGTTTTTCAACTTCTTACTATATGAGCAGAACAATCTGCCGAAATTCTTATGAATCATATAGACGCTTAACTTTTCTTTTTCGTGTAATAATTAAAAAAATTATTGCATTCGATTATACAGATTGCATTTAGTTCGATAAAACAAAAAAAATAAGGGCGGAAACATAATCCGCCCTGTTAGATTTTCCGCTTCCGGAGAATTATTTCACGATAATTTCGCGAGTAAGAACGAAGTTGCTCGACTTAAATATCAAGAAATATTTTCCGGAAGCAAGCGAAGTAACGTCGTAGGTCAGCCTGCGAGTGCCGGCATAGAAGTCTGCACTGCCGAAGTTTTTCACGCATCTGCCCGCATAATCAACGATTTGCACATCTGCAGCAAAGTCGAAGTCGGAGTTTAAATTCAGCGAAATATAATCGCTCGCCGGATTCGGCGTAATTGCGGAGAATTCAACTCCTGCCGGCAACCGGTCTTCGACCGAACTGTTTGCGATAATCGTGAAAATACCGGTGCGGGCATATTCCATTTCCGGATCGCCATTCCAAATTGCGCGAATAACGCAATAATCCGAGCTTGTATCCGGAATATCCCAATTCTGATAGCTGACCGCTCCGGCAACGCTTGTGAAAAGTGATGTCCAATTGTTGCCACCGTTTAGGCTTAACTGCAAATCAAAATCTTCGACGTTGGACGAAGTCCAGCGGATCCGCGTACTCTTATTTGCGAGCAGTTTTTCCTGCTGAACCGGACTCTTGAAAGTCAGGCTGCCATTGAGGATTTTGAAAAATCCGGTTTTCGCTACAACTTTATCCGTTTCGGTGTCGATCATTCTGATTTGTGCAGTTTTAGTAGTTACGCCCGGAATTTTCCAGCTGTTCGACTGAATAGTCGAACTAATCGCCGTGGAAATTGAAGTCCAAGTTTCGCCAGCGTCAGGCGAGAATTCGAATCGAATATTATCCAAACCGCTTGCAGTCCATTTGATAGCGTCTGTTTTGCCACCAATATAAACCGGATCCGCAGTCGATGGACGCGAGATCTGTGCAAACGGAGCTACAATCGAGAAAGTCGCGTCGCTTTGGTCGATTTCAAATTCAGTTTCCGAATCTACTATTTTCATCAAACATGATGAAGAGTTGATTTCCGGAGTTGTCCATTCGAAGCTGTGCAAATTAATATTTATCGGTGTTTCGGTAATTTTTTCCCATGTAATTCCGCGATTCGAAGTAAAGTAAATGCTTACCAAGGCGTCGCCGTTTGTAGTCCAAGTAACGTTTTGCTTGCGTCCCTGGCTCAGTTTTTCACCACCATTCGGCGAAGTCAATGCCGCAGAATAGAGCATAATCGGATCGATCGTTATAAATTTTCCGTATTCGGTAGCGAGTTGATTATTTGTAGTATGAACAGACTTGCTGTCGTGCCATGTAAAAGTAACTGCACCGTTTTTACTCTTCAATTTGAAAAGTAAAGAGCCGAGATAAGTTTTCTCGCGTGGCACGGGAAGCCCGCCCAAGTTTGCATAAGCATCGTAATCGATTTCAATCGTGCGAACGTCCGGCAACGGGTCTATCGCGTCTGCGGTCGGAGCAGTTCGCAAATCTGCATAGCCGACTTCGGCGTTGCTACTGAAAAGCACGCTGTCTGCACCCTTCAAGCCGGCAAATTCCAAGACGGAACTATTATATTTAACCGGGAAAGTACAGTTTGCCGGACTGAAATCGGAACCAATATTTTTGATATAGAAGCGCAATTCCACCTGATTATCAAGCAGAACCGGCTCAGCCGAAACTTCATAATTAAGCGAAGCCTGCAAAACTGCCTCTTTATCGGAAACAATTGCTTTTGCCTTGCGTGCATTATCTACAAAGAAATTTGAAAGAGCCGTATTATGCGGATCAATATATTCCTTCGGCGCAACTTTTGCATCATTAGTCTCAGCCGTCGGGAAAGTAACATCATAAACCGAAGCGACATGACCGAAATTTCGATCGGTAATCGTGCGGTCATCTGCATTTACGTAGCCGTCGCCGGTAACATCCGAACGTAGCAAGCCGGTACCGTCATCTTCGCGAACCTGAACGCGGTCTGCCGCATTAATCTGCCAATCGCTATTTACATCGCCGCCGACCAACGCCGCAATCGGACGTGTATTTCCGCCGGCACGTCCATCGTTATATATCAAGCCTGTAACCGAATAATTTACGTCAGTCGCTGTTTTCTTTGCATAACCATACGCAGTATATAGTCCTTGGGTAGGATCTGCCGTTTGGCTCATCAGCACGTTGTCGTCAGTTCCGTTCCAGGAAGAAAAATCCCAGCCGGATTCGATTCGCCAAGTCGAGCGCTCGTCTCCGGTATAAAGGAATGTCGCCGGATAGCGGCTCATAACCGGAAGGTGATTCATGTGTTCAACAAGTACCCAATAGTTGCCATCGGTCAGATCTGTAAAAACATAGTTAATATTTGCAAAACGATAGTTGCCGGAGTTTTTGTTTGCCGGATCGAGAATATCGTAACCGGTTGTAGATTCGCGAGTTGCGACCAAATCGCCAATAGTTCCGATATCTTTATATAATTTGATTCGAACGCCGCCATTTTCAAACGAGGTTCCGATATTTGCCATTGCTTTGCCGCCTACAGCACCTTCGTGATGTCCCTCCAGAACCGCACGGATAGTAAAGTTGCTCGCCGGAGTAATCGAGAAAAGCGGACCCTCGGAGCGAAGCGTATCCGACTGCGAGAAAATCGTATAAACACCGGTCAGACGGAGACGAGCATTTGTAAGCGAAGCCGAAAGCGGGCCTTGTTTCATCGTACCGTCTTTCTTTTCGTCCGGATCTGCAATTGATGCATCGAGGCACATCGCATAAGTAGTCGGCGAGCCGGTACCGGAAAATCTGTATAGATTGGTGTTCGGAATAGAAATCGCATCTTTCGGATTGCCCTTCCAATAGTCCGAGCCGACAAATTGATACGGCTGTATAAGTTGTCCGCCACCACCACGAATCGAGAACTCGAGCGACGGCGCTTTAGAAGAGGTTCCGGAGAGAAATTCCTCGCCGTCATAGTTGAAGCCGACCCAGCGAACGCGTACGTCAGTCGCCATGTTTGCCACATTTTGCTTGAAAGCAGGCTCGACAAGTTTGATATACGGCACAGTCGGTTTAAACCGGATCGGAGTACCAAAATATCTCGCAATCGCATTATTCATTACACTCTTTGAAGCCGAACGACTCCAGCCATCGACCACAAATGTTCCGCCGCTAAACGGATAAACCGAATAAAGATTAGCGTTATTTGCATTGGTTAATTTTTCGGCGTTGATTGCCTGAGCACCTTGTACAAAAAGAGTCATTTCGGTTGGTTCGGCAGCAGAATTTGCACCGGTTGCATTCGGAGTACCGTTCCAGAAGCGGATTTCCCGCAACTCGCCGGCGAAACCGCGCGACGTATCGCTTGTAACGGTTACATTGCCGGAAACTGTAGTCGAAGCCAAGCCGTCCTGTCCGCTCAATGCGAGCGAAGTCGGCAGATATTTGTTTGTCATGCTCGTTCCGAGTGCCTCGTTTTCGAGTGCGACAACAATATTTTTCGGCAAATTCGAGTCGAAGCTCTCCGCTGCAAGAATTTTATTTACGTAAAAACTTTCGAGTTCGATTGTCTTCGGAGTTTTAAGCGTACCGTCCAAGTTAAACGAAATCGTGCGTTTAGCATCGTTTGCCACTATATTCGTATTTTGATAATAATTTGTCAATCCGACATATTCTTTGCCGTACCCGGCGAAATTAACGATCATAGTTTGCTTTTTCACGGTATCGAATACGATTCCGGAGTTCAGCAAAGTATTCATCCGGACAGCAGAAAATTCAAGGTTCATCGGCGATTTCACTGTACCGTTCGGGTTGAATTGCAATCTTCCGGAATATAGTTCCGTACCTTGATAAGCAATCTTTATATCGTATAATCCGACAGTAGGGTTTTTCGTAAAGAAGAAATCGAGATTCCAAGATGACCCGTTATTGCTGTAAATTGTCGTGCTTGCCGTATCGATTGTGCCGACTGTAGCGGAGTAATCGAGATTGCCAAGGAGATTTATTTCCGTGGTTGTCCATGGAATCGCCAAACCGTCAATCATAAAGTTATATTCGAAAAGTGCAGAATCGAGTTTTGTAAGATTTGCCGTCAAAGTATGCACCAAGCCAAGATTATCGTAAACCTGCGATTCATAAGCGGAGACGCTTTGCAAGTCGTTTTCGGCATTAATATTTCCGACAAAATCAATATTTCTGGTCTGTGAGCCTCCGGCATAGACATTTCCGGTTTCTGTTGTAGAAACACTCGGATAATAACCTATATATACCGGATATTCATTTGCAATATTCAGTGCCAAATTGCTGCCAAGCCCGGTTGTTGCAGTGCTGTCAAGATCTGCAATACCATCGATATAGAAGCGGGTTTCAGTGCTTCCTGTGCCATTATTCAGGAAAACATAAACGCCAACGTGCGACCAAACAGAATCAAGTGCGACCGAATTCGGCCTGACAAGTGTCATACTGCTGGTTGTTGAGTGAATATCGCCGTTATTATCCATCACTCTGAAACGAAGATTTCCTTCCGGCAAAATACCGAAATCATAGTGGAAATTCCGGCTTACGCTGTCTATTTTCGTAACAATCGGGAAAAAGCCCTCGGCTTCTGTCGGAAAGCGATACGGCCTCACCCATGCCTCTATGAAAGCAGTATTGCCGGTAATGTTCATGCCGGATTTATCTGCGAGCACAATCATAGTTGCTTCATCTTTGCAGACTGCAAAATCCGGAGCCATCACAAATTCACCGGAAACGCAGCCGAGCGTGCCCTGTCCGTTTGCCTCTGTGCCACGAACCCGCATAACGGCATTGCGGGCAAATGGCGAAATAGTTTTAATATCCGGCGACGGAGCGTCGTTGCGAATTGCCCAAGTTATGGAACCGTTTTCAACATCTACCGGAGTGCCGGTACCGCCAAGAGTTTTGCCTGCGTTATCGCGCGCAAAAAACCATGTATCACCGTTATCGGTTGAATATTCGATATCGAGATCGCGCGAACCGGAGCGTCCGATATTGCCAAGCCCGTATGCTACCCAGCGAATTTCAGTTACCGAGCCGTCGCGAGTGGAAATTCCGGATCCGGCGGTCGGAGCAGTCAGGCGAACATGCGGTCTGTCCGGACGATAAACCATATCGCTGCTCTGCACATTGCCTGCAAAGTATAATGCCGTTTCGTTTCCGGATTGATATTGATTATCATTTGCTAAATCGGTAAGAATGCCTTCGAACGAATAGTATAATTGCAGACCGCGACGCAAATCGCCGTAAGTCGCTACATTCGACGGCTCATAAACGCCGGAAACACGGTGGCGCAATTCGTCCTGCGAAAGTGCGACTTTCCAAACTTTTACTTCCTTTATTCCTGCATTCAGATAGTCGCTCTGCTCGATTGTCCCGTTTGGATTTAATCCGATCCATACGGGATGCGTGGTCGGCAGCATGCGCATATCGGTTGCTTCGGTATTTACAACTTTGTCAACAAGTTCGCCATTCACATAAAGCGAAACAGTGTTATCTTTTACGGTCGCAGCAAGATGCATCCAGTTTTCGGAATGCGAAACGGAAAGCGGTGCAACCGAGGATACAGCCAATAATGAATCAAGATAATTTGCCTGCACCGACGCAAGATAGCCACCTTTGCTTCGTCCCTGAATTTCGCGAACGCGAAAAGCCGGAATGCGCCCATCTTTCAGGTATAGCATCCAAGAACCTTCAGTCGAGCCGAAAATCGGAGTTGCATTCGCTCCGGCACTCGATACTACAATACCGGTTTCAGAGCCGACAGGCTTTAATTCATTTATATTTACCCAGGCTTCAACCGTCAATTGAGTCGAATTGCTTACATTTTCCGGACTGCGCACGTACTGCGAATTACCGTTTAATTGCAAGAAAAACAGACGTCCAAGTGCAAACGATGCCGGTGAAACACCGAAAGAATTATCGCTGCTGCGCGAGAGAATTTCCATGTTTGAATAGCCCGCAAGCCGCGTAATGCGCAAGCGTGCCTGCTCCGAGCGCTCGGTAAAGTTCTGGTTTTTGCTCCAAATTACTCTTACCGGGTTGCGGAAATTAGTCGCGTCAAGGCGTTCGCCGCTTTGCGAACAAATTGTGTATGCAGTGGATTTATTTGGTGAATATATTTCGCCGGAGCGATATTTTGCATTATTGTTGATCGAAGAAGAGGAAAGAGTTGTTTCGGAAACACGCCCGATGTTACTCCAAGTCGCACCGTCATCTATTGAATATTCAAGCAGATAGCCTAAATCTTCATCAACCGGACCAAAATACGCGGCCGGATTTACACTGCGCTCGAAATATATCGGATAGCCGCCATCATAGTAGTCGCCGGCGAGCGATGCATAAGTGTAATCGCGATCAACGACTTGTCCGTTGTGTGCAGGCGAAAGAACTGTAATTCCCAGCACGGTAAAATTTTCCGGTTCTGTGAAGACGCACGCAGATTCAATATCTTCGCCGTTATAATCGAAAATCACCAGATCGCCCGGCATGACGTTTCGCGAAAAATCTATCCCGGTAAGCGAATTATCGGTTGGAGCACCAACGATGTCGAACATCAACTTGCCGACAAAAGTTCCAAGTCCGGTTTTCGCGGGGAGCACACCACCGTTGCCGAGGCTGCGCTGCTTAATTTCCAGCGAATAGTAGCCGGAACTATATGACTGCGACTCCGGAGCGTCGAAGCCGTTTGCCGAAATTGAAAACGGCGAAACAATATTATCGACCGGATTAGCACGATTGACGTTAGAATTTATCGTATCGGTAGATGTAACCGATTGCGTTGCCGAAGGTAGCAAATAGCGAGTATCATACGACAAAATCAACGAAGCACCGCCAATTCGCGGAGCACTGTCGGATAGTCTCTTTGCCCAGATTTCTACTGCTATCCGATCAAAGCATCGCCGCTGAACCAACGAAAATTCATAACTTTGAGAAAACAGCGTTCCCGCCGCAGTGCATAGCACAAGCATGCAGCACAATAATTTACTGCTTAGAGGCATAATTTTCTTGATAGTAGGAGTAAAATTCTGCATAATATTCACCAATTTATTTATACGTATAATATTCTACAATACTATGAACTATAAAGATATCGGCTTTTTTGCCGAATTCTTTACCATTTCGGGCTTTATTTAACCGAAAGTCCGGTCCACATCTGTATAAATGGCAATTTGCGTGCCACTATCAAAAAAAGGCGTAACAGTATTTGGAATTTGTGTATAGGTCGGAAATATTATTTCGATTTAAAACAGGCTTTCGAGCGACTCGTCCGGATAATATATCGGGAAGGTTGCACTCATTGTCGTACCTTTGTTTTCCACCGATTTTACCGTTATTTCACCGCCCATAGTCTCAACACAATATTTTATAATAGACATGCCCAGCCCTGTACCGCTTACATTGCCGACGTTCGAGAAACGGTGGAACGGCTTAAACAAGTCCTCTTGCTCGTCTTGCGGAATACCGATTCCGTAGTCGATTACTTCGAGTTTCATCATGTGATCTCCCTCGATAAGTTGGACTTCTACGGTAGATTCTTTAGGAGAATATTTAAGTGCATTTGTCAAAAGATTTTGCAACACATGCGTGTATAATTCGCGTTTCAGCATGATTTCCGGAGCTGAAACGACTGCATTAAACAGCACAGTTCTTTTCTCACCGGCAGCATGCTTTGCATTTGAAATTATAGTTTGAGTCAGTTCGGTAATATCGATTTTCTCATCTTCGTAGCCAATGCAGTTATTTTCGGCTTTACCGAGGAAAAGTACGTCGTTCAGCATTTTGAGCATGCCGTCAATCGACTCATTGATGCGTCTGCATTGCCTTTTAAAGCCGACACTGTCGCCGGTCTGGAAGTAGACATCAAGAATCGAAACGCTCGACATAATCACCGAAAGCGGAGTCTTATATTCATGCGAAACCATCGACACAAAACCCGTTTTCATCGAGTTCAATTCTTTTTCCTTTTCTACCACCTGCTCTAATTCTCGCCGTGCAATATTTAGTTTCACCTCGAGTTGTTTGTGTTCCTCTACCTCTTCGCGCAATTTCACCATCGTTTCGCGCAAATCCATAGTTCGCTCGGCGACACGCTTCTCGAGTTGCTGGTTACAAAGCAAGACAATTTCCTCGGCTTTTTTGGACTCGGCAAGTTCATAATGCAAAGATTTTGTCGAGTCGGAAATTTTCTTCTTTAACAGATAATTCCACATCACGAAGCCGACCAAGATTATCATGCTGCATATCAAAATGCTCAACACAACCGCCGGGTCAAATTTATTTTCTCCGCTATCAAATTTTACCCACTTCTTCCACCATTCTTTGTATTTCGACGGCGGAATTTCAGCGAGTGCTTTATTCATTATGCCCTTCAGTATCTGATAATCTCTTCGAATACCGATATGCAAAACATCGCGTTTGGGTAGCGAAGCGGCAACTGCCAAATTAATAATTTTATTTTTATGTATTATATAGGTTGAAGCCGCAAGATTTGTAACTGCATAATCCGAATTCCCCATCGAAACGCGCAAAAGAGCCTCTTCCACGTCTTTTACAGGTTCTATTTTGCTGTTCGGACAATGATCTTTTATATAATCGCTCATCGCATAATTGTGCGTAATAGCGAACGTTCCCTTTGTCTTCCGGAGCTCATCAAAAGAAACACGCTCATTATACGCGTTCTTTCGTGCAACAACAACATTCGGGAGTTCCAGCCACGGGTCGCTAAAGACCATGAACTTACGACGCGATTCGCTCTCCACGCACGCGACACACATATCGATCTCGCGATTTTCTATTCGGTGCAGAAGCTCGCCCCAATTGTTAATTTTGACTATTTGAAACTTATAATTGAGAATTTTCTCGATTTCGTTCAAAAATTCCGCCGCAAACCCTGTAAAATTTCCTTTCTCGTCAAAAAACTCAATCGGTGCATATCCCGGATCCGGTGCTATGGTAATTTCCGGATGTTCATCAAGCCATGCTCGCTCCTCTTCTGTCAGAAAATCTGTTTTGCCGACGTCGCCGCCACCTAATTTCGTGCATGACATTCCCGCGACAATTGTCATAATTATCGAACAAATTACAAAATATTTCGCGTTTTTGAGCATTTTAGCAAATAATAACATTTTACCTGGGTTTAATATAAAAATGTGGACGAACCAATATTAATGCTATTGCAAACTTTTTATATTCCGAGACAATTTTTTAATGCTTTATATCCCGCAACCGAGGTTTTTATCTGCTTGCCCGACCTCAAGATTACTACATGCGAATCTTTATCGTATGGCTCTACCTTGCTTATTTCATTGACGTTTATGATAAACGAGCGATGCACGCGGACAAATTCGTCCGGAGAGAGATTCATCTCGAAAAACCGCATGGTTTTTTCTTTCAGATAAGTCGATTCGCCGGTATGAACTTTAACATAATCGCCGTCAGCTTCGATAAAATCAACTTTTTCGATCGGAATGACAAATATTTTCGTCCCGTTTTTCACAGCAACCCGCCGGATTGGCTCCGCCTTCGGCTCTTCGTTTTTCACGAGGCTGTCGATAGCATCGGCGGCATTTCCGGCGTCAATGCTTTTGCATGCTTTGTCGAGTGCCTGACGAAGTCGCGCCTTCGAATACGGCTTCATGATATAATCGACGGCATTTTTTTCGAATGCTGCGATTGCATACTGATCATACGCGGTCGAGAAAATCACCGCCGGCTTATGTTCAATCACTTCGAGCAATTCCAGTCCGGTCAGTTTCGGCATGTTGATATCGAGAATCACGATATCCGGCTTGAGTTCATTTATTGATTTCACACCCGCAAAGCCATCGGTACATTCGCCGATTAATTCAATATCGTCCATTTCGGAAACATATTTTTTCAAAAGCAGGCGTGCCGGCTCTTCATCTTCTACAATAAGCAATTTAAATTCTGACATTATCCTTCTTTCAAATCTTTTTGCGGAATAATTATTTTCACTATAAATGTTTCACCGTCGGAATTTATGGACAGCAAGTTATCGCTTCCATAGGTAAGTTTCATTCGTTCAGCAATGTTTTTCAGACCGATTCCCGTTCCCTTTCGGGACGTGTTTTCGTCATTAGAAATGTTTTCGACCTCTACCACCATTGCATTTCCGGACATTCTCGCCCGGGTAATAATCTTTACGGCTTCGGAATCTGAATATACACCGTATTTAATTGCATTTTCATACAGCGGTTGGAGCAACATGTACGGGATTTTCGCTTTCAGGCATTCCTGTGCAATTTGATTTTTGAATTTCAATTTCTCGCCGAAGCGAACTTTTTCAATTTCCAGATATCGCTCTATATTCTCGAGTTCATCAGCGAACGACTGCAAATTTACTCCTTTGTTCGAAATAGTATATCGCAAATAATCCGATAATTTCAGCACCATTTCCTGTGCCGCGTCCGGATCCAGAATCGTAAGCGAACTGATAGAATTCAGACTGTTAAACAAGAAATGCGGATTTATCTGCGACTTCAGGGCTTCGAGTTCAGCTTCCTTTAGTTTCTCGAGCAACTTTATTTCATTTTGCTTCTGCTCTTTTAAACCGTCCTTATATCGCAGCAAAATGTAGATAATCGAACCATTCAAGAGAGCAAGGAACGAAATAATAAATCGAACCGAGAGGCTCCCTTCCAGGAATGCGATATATCGTGCATCCATATAAAATATATCGCTGCAAATTGCATAATGCACAGCAACCATAATCAAACTGGCTACCCAGAGAATAATGCCGCCACGCAGGCTGCCGCCAAAAGTAAGTTTATTGTTTTCATGCCCATAGCGAATATTATTCGCCATCGCAATAAACATAATCACAAACAAAGTAATAGCAACTACCACATCTGTAATTGCGGAAATCAAACTGATGTCAGTACTGTAATATATACGAAGAAAGATCAAAAAAGCACACATCGCAGTTACTGCAGCGGCAATTCGTGCGTCTTTTGAGTTCGTAAATATGGAGTTCATCATTTGTATTATCCGTTTTTCAGTTCGACGCCGGAGAGGAACAAACTTCCGACGATAATCAATTTTCTGTCCGGCAAGAGATCCGACCTATTGGTTGTAACCACACGGTTATCATCGACCGCGGCAAGGAACGACGATGTTTTAATTTTCACATCCCAATTATACGGAATAATCAGGCTTACACCGCCGAGCACAGAAGTTATTTCGAGCATATTGTCGCCCTCCGCAAGCCGTGCCGCACTGAGATCGATTTCACAACCTCCCAGCATATTGTTGATTGTTCCGCCTTTAAATTCGACATTTCCGAAACGTTTCTCTGAACCGCTAAAGACGTTTGATTCGTGAAGATATTGTTCGTCCTCGATTAGCGGACTGTCCGAATCTAATTTCCATTTATGCGTGTGCACTTTTAGTCTTGCATGGCGTCTGCCGGTCAGCAACGCCACTCCGAGCAGCACCAAAGCAATCGGCCCGACAACGTCCCAATAACTTTTTATAACATCTACAAAACGCAGACCGGCAATAATCGAAAACATCAACAAAATATAACCGAAAACCCGCGTTTTGCAATTTACTATATTAATTATAGCCAGTACAAACAGAAGTGTTGACCACGAAAAGACATAACGTTTATACTCATAGGGCAATATATCAAAATTAAACAACAGCAAGACAATGCCAAAAAAAACTATAAGCCCGCCGGCAACATTTCTCATTCTGGAAGAATGGGCACACGCAAGTTTTTCATCGTCATCATATTGTTTCATAATTCAGTCCGTTTTTTTATATGAAAATACATGTTTCAGAAAGCAAAAATAAATTATTCCAAACTTAATTCTCAATTAAAATCTATGTAATTAAATATTTTTTCGTTTAAACTTATGTTTTTATCTTTAAATATACTACAAAAAAAGGCACAGCGAATTTCGCCATGCCTTATATTGCTGTTTCTCTGGAAGTTTTTAGAACTTATGGATTGCGCGGTGCATAACCTTGCGTGATTCCTTCAGTTTTTCTTCTTCGCTGAGTGCAACAAGTTTGCGGTCTAAACCTTTGTCGTTTTCACCTTTGAGCATATCGAAGAAATATTTCAGAATCAGCTCGGTAAATATTCCGTCGCGAAGATATAAGTCTTTGTTTTGCATCAAAATGTCTGCACTTTCGTCGCAGCATGTCGGCAAATCTTTTAAGATTGCTTCGTTTTCTTTTGAGTGGACATCGCCCGAAACATAATTTTTCGCGGCAACTTCAAGTGCTTCTTTCTGATGAGTCAATCCCCATTCAGCCGCCATTGCGAGTCCGGCAAGAACGAACTGCGGGAAAGCACTGCCGTCCGGAGTGCGGATTTCTACAGTCTGGCGGGCATCTTTTCTGCCCAAACGGGTTGTCTGCTGCGGGTTAATTTTGTTGGTCAATTCGCTTACGTTTGCCCAGCCGAGCGGAACGCGAATCATTGCGGAACGGTTGCATTCGCTCCAGCAGATTTTAGTCGGTGCTTCCTGATGCGGAACAAGTCGCAAATATGCTGCCGCTACGGTATTTCCAAACGCGGTAATCGACGACGCATAAGTGCATAATCCGCCAATAAGCATGCGGGCTTCGTCAGACAAAACACTTTTGTCGTTGAGCATAATGTTTTTGCCGTCTTTCATGAGTGCCATGTGGAAGTGCATACCGCTGCCGGCGTGTCCGACTTCGAGTTTCGGCACGAAAGTAACCGTGTAACCGAATTGATAAGCAATATTGTTAATAATCCATTTTGCGAGCGAAATAATATCGCCGACTTCTTCCAGCGGAGCCGGAAGGAATTCTATTTCAACTTGCTCTGCAGCCTTGCCGTTCAGTTCCGGCAGGTCGCTTACAATATTATTCAACGCACCAACTTCATTGTGAGCATATTTTACGTTGCCGACGACTTCGGAGATTGTCATTAAAATTTCCGACATTACTTCGGTAGTTTTGCTGTATGGTGCAGCCTGGTGATATGCTCTTTGCGATTCGTTCGGGAAAAGTCCGGTTTCTTCTTCGCCGATGAGGAAGAATTCGAGTTCGGCCATAGCATATAGTTCAATAGAAGTTTTTTCTTTCAGATTGCGAGCCGCATTCTGTGCAACGCTGTCCGGAGTATATCCGGCGAGTTCGCCATCTACAGTCAGGAAGCGACACATAAAGTCGAGGCTGCTTTCGTCAAACGGATTGATAAACGCGGTTCTGAATAGCGGCAAGACGTATAAATCGGACTTTGCGGCGTCGACGATACCTTTAAACAGCGACGAACCGTCGAGACGTTCGCCATCTGTCAGCAACATTTCAGCCTGGTTGCGGCTCAAAATCGGAATTTTCAATTCTTTGATTTTGCCGTCCAGAGCGGTGTAATGGAACGTAAAACGTTTAATTCCGAATTCTGCAACGACGCTCATCATGTCTTCGCGAGTGAAGTCGTGTTTGTCTTTCTGCAAAAACTGTGCGATCGGGCTTGTAATCCCGAAGTTTTCGATTTTCTGCATCATTTTTCCCTTTTTTTACTTAATATACCTGGA
>JAQUZU010000015.1:23501-24723 GCA_028691175.1 Candidatus Kapaibacterium sp.
TCGGACGTTTCCCGGTCGATTACGGTTCGCGCCGCTGGATCGGTTCAAGCGGATGGACTTATGACGTCTCCGGCACAAAGGACGGACTTCGCCTCGGATATAAAGCCGACAAAATGATTATCGACGGTTTTGCGACACTCGCAAAGTCCAACGCTGCCTATATCAAAAAGGGAAATCCGGCAAGTTATCCGAGTTATACTGCTACAGAGAGCATGAAAAGTTCGGTTTGCGGCTTGTGGGGACATTTTATTCTCACTCGCTCGCATGATTTCGGAGTTTTGATTATGAACGAAGCCGATGGCTCGACCGACATGATGCGCAATACTATCGGCGTAGACTACAACTATAAATATAATGATTTCAGTGCAAACGTAAATGCGGCATATCAGTTCGGTTCACTTACGGAAGACGTTGATATCGCTGCTTATGACCTCAATTTACAGGCTGCATACGATTTCAAACCGGTCAAACTTGCTCTGGCGTTCGGAATGACTTCCGGAGCAGAAGCCGGCGACGACAAATACAAGAATTTTACTTATGCACAGGGTGCTATGCACAACCATTTCGGCTTGATGGATTATTTCCCGAGCACGTTCGACGGTACGATTAACCCCGGACTTAACGACATAAAATTCACCATCGATTACCGTCCGGAAGGCTCAAAATGCTATCTTATCGGCGATTTCCACTATTTCATGGCAGCCACCGATTACACAATGAAAAACGGCGAGACTTCCAAAAGTCTGGGCGAGGAAATCGATTTGCGGTTCGGATATAAATTCATGCCGAAAACCACTCTCGAATTTGGCGCTTGCGCATTCCTCCCTAGCGATCTTATGAAAGATCGTTTCGAAGTAGTAACAGCAAATGGTTATCTGAAACGCGAAGATACTTCATTCTGGTCGTATCTGCAATTAAGAATCGATTTATAATCGGCAAAATCATGCTTAAATCAAAAAGGGGCGAAATAAATTCGCCCCTTTTTTTTGCAAAACAAGCCTCCAAAATCGCCAAACAATCTTTTCTATTTTCTCCGCAAAATTTTTTGTATTTTTGCAATCCGACAATTCGACAAAGATGTCGGCTAAATACAGATTAATTAATTTAAAGCAAGAAATATGATAGACGTAAATAAAATTTTAACTCAAGAATTCAGCCTGAAAGACTGGCAAATCGAAAACGCTCTCGCTCTCAAAATCGAAGGTGCGACAATCCCGTTTAT
>JAQUZU010000125.1 GCA_028691175.1 Candidatus Kapaibacterium sp.
AATCAGCGGACTGCTCTTTATCGCGTGTTCGATATAATATTCCAACGAGTTTTGCGAACCCGATTGAGCATACAAACACAGAACAGACAGAAGCAAGGTGCTCAGAAAAATAACTTTCTTCATTATCGAATTTTTGCGACAAAGTTATGACCCGATTTTGCAGAAAATTAGAATATTGAAAGATTGTTGTATATTTGTATGTATTGTAAATTCTTGAATGGACTAGATAAAAATCAAAAAAATAAACGAACAGTATGGAAGTACAAATTTGCCAAAGTTGCGGAATGGATATGAAGTCCGCGCAAGATTTCGGCACGAATGCCGATGGAACGCCGAACACGGAATATTGTGTGTATTGCTATCAGAACGGAGCTTTTACGCGCGAAGCCACAGTTGACGATATGCTGGAAACCAACCTCAAATTTCTCGACCACTGGAATGCCGAAACGGGAAATAATTTTACAGTTGACGAAGCCCGACCCATTCTCAGAGAATATTTAACCACTTTAAAACGATGGAAAAAGAGTTGAAATAAGAATAAAGTTCTATCAATTAGTAAGATTTGGTAGAATGATTATCCAATTTTTCACCAATGAAGCTGTCTTTTGGATTGACCTCGGCTAGTGAGCCGAAAAATAAGTGCAGTCAGCGTAAAAAAATATTTCTGTTTGAGCGACGTAGGAGCGAGTTTGGAAGATTTTAGCTGACAAACGCCAATTTTTCGTGTGAGGCAGGCGCAGTCTTGAACTTTTTTGCTTCGTTTTTTGGTTCAAGCCAAAAAATGAAGTGGGGTTTGGGGCAAAGCCCCATTAAATAATGAGATTAGGTAAAATACAGATATTCAAATAAAAATATACTATGAAATTTAATGACCTTACAATCACGTTCCATACCGACAAAATCAGGGACTGTGTCGATTTTTACAGCAAGTATTTCAAAACCGCTGTTGCGTTCGATGCCGAATGGTATGTGATGATTCGACTCGAAAGCGATAAACCGATGGTTCTCAACTTTCAACAGCGCAACAAAGACCTGGATTATTCCACTTGCTCACAATTTGGCGGTGGCGTAACGCTCAATTTGTTGGTCGAAGATGTGGATGCCCGCTACAACGAACTCGACGCGACGGACATCGTGTTTGCCGAAAAGATAACCGACCACGAATGGGGCGACCGCGCTTTCAGCCTTTACGACCCCATCGGAAACCTGATTTATATCTATTCCGAACGTCCGTTGCACGAAAAATTTAAGAGTGCGGTGAAGGAATAAAGAGCTTATGAGAATTCCACCCAAAAGCAATGTAAATCGTCTTTAAAGCGGTATCCGACTTGCCAGCCGTGCAGTTTGCAAATCTGATTGACAATGGAAAGGCCCAAGCCGTTGCCTTTTCGTTCTTCCGAGGTTCGGCTGAAACGTCGGAAGACTTTTTCTTTGTCCAACGGGATTTTGGTACCGCTGTTGCTGATTTGAAATGTGTTGCCTTTTACTTCGATATGTATAAATCCTCCACTGTGATTGTGTCGGATAGCGTTCGAAATCAGGTTGTTTATCAGGCTTTCCAACAGCACTTTGTTGGCCATAATTTCCAAAGTATTTTGGATGTCGGCCGATAATGTGATTTCATTATTGGAAGCCAATTCCTTGAGATAAGTCAGTTGGCGTTCCAGCAATTGGCTGAAATTAATCACAATCGTTTCCTTGAATTGCGAGTTATCGATGCGCGACAGCAACAGCAAATTCTTATTCAGTCGCGTCAATCGGGACGAAAGATCGTAAAGCGATTCGATGACGTTCATCTGCGATTCGTTGAGCGAATCGTCCTGCAAAAGCAAGTCAAGTTGCGATTGGAACACCGCCAAGGGCGTTTGCAGTTCGTGCGAAGCATTTTCGGTAAACTCTTTTTGCTGTTTGTAGCTCGCCACATTTTCCTCCATCAGCTTGGTCAGGTTGCTGTTCAGTCGTGCAAACTCGGTTGTCGATGTTTTTTCAAATTCGGGAATTTTTCCTTTTTCAAGGTTGAAATCCTCAATTTCGTTCAAACTGTTGTAAAACGGCTTCCATAAACGGCGCGACAATATGAATTGAATGCCCAGCAATCCCGCGATGATGATAACGAAAAACAGGAGATATTGCACGCCGAGCGTCCGAAACAAATCTTTCGATTCAATCATCGCAATGCGCGACATAAACACATACGGCTTCCCTTCGACACTAATTTTGCGGTAATAAATGCGGTAATCAATCTCGTGATTTTCGGCGTTGCTGAACAGCGATTTCTGAACCACTTTATTCAACGGATAAGAATTTTCGTAAGGCAGAATCTTCATATCTTCGTTGAATCGGTTCCAATAATCAATGTCCGAAATTTTCAATGTAGAATTGTTGCTTTCCACAAAATGCTTGCTCCGAAATTTGATTAATTCGTCGAGGTCTTTCGCGTAAAAATTCTTCATCACGTAGAAAAGCAGCGGAAAGCAACACAGCATTATCACGCTTGTGAAAACCAGAAATTGCCCCGAACTTTTCGATAATAAGCTACGCATCTTTGTCCTCCCATTTATATCCCGTGCCGTAAACCGTTTTAATACAAGCCTCTCCGCCCGCGTCGTTCAGCTTGGCTTTCAGGTTTTTGATATGCGCGTACACAAAATTGTGGCTGTCCAACATATCGGCCATATCGCCCGAAAGATGTTCCGCAATCGCATTCTTTGAAATCACCTTGTTTTTATTCCCTATCAAAAACAATAGTAATTCGTATTCCGATTTTGTTAATACTATTTCAGTATTGCCGACATTTACGGTTTTTGCAAGTAAGTCAATTGTTATGCCTTTAGATATCAGTGTATTGCTATGTGAAAATTGTTGCCGGCGCATCAAAGCATAAATGCGGACACTCAATTCGGGCAGGGGAAAGGGTTTTGCCAGATAGTCATCAGCGCCAATTTGCAAACCTTTTATCTTGTCGTCCAATGCACCACGTGCAGATATAATAATAATGCCGCTATCGATTTTGCGGGCTTTTATTTCTTCAAGAATCTTCAATCCGTCACCTCCAGGAAGGTTTAAATCCAACAAAATGCAATCATATTCATATAGGGCTATTTTATCTACAGCTTCGCTATAGGTAAAGGCTTGTTCACACAAATAATTGTCCGATGTCAAATACGTTACAATGTTATTGGACAGTTCGCGTTCGTCTTCAATTAATAATATCTTCATATAGTCCCTCTATTTATCTGTTAAAATTACCAACGAACCACTTGCGATTAGCAAACCTCCCAACAGAACCTTCCAACTGACAGATTCTTTTAAGATTATAAATGAAAGGAAAATCGTTATCACGACACTCATCTTGTCTATTGGCGCAACTTTCGATGCTTCGCCCAATTGCAGGGCTTTAAAATAGAACAACCATGATAACCCTGTCGCGAATCCCGAAAATAAAAGGAATACCCAATTAGTTTTGCTCAATTCCCTTACGCCTCCCAAGCTGTTGCTTGCAATGACAATCCCCCACGTTATGAGCAATACCACGCAGGTGCGTATCGCCGTGGCCAGGTTGGAATCGACATCTTTGACCCCAATTTTTGCGAATATCGCCGTTAGTGCGCCAAATACGGCCGATAGTATGGCATACCATTTCCACATAATCCGGTGTTTTTTTTGCAAAATTACTATATTAACCCGTTGGCGGAATTAAAATATTGAAAAAATGTTAGCTAAAAAGTTGCACATATCGTTGATTTTTAGTATATTAGTGGTTGCAAAACTAACAATATACAATCTCCGTATGCACAACTTATATGCAATATTCGCTAAATTTCTTGACATATGCAAGGCTTTTGCTAAATATTTAGTAAATGAGAATGGAAATTTACCTCGTAGAGGTGTCGTTCCCCGTTTCTCGGATTTGGAAGTTATCTCATTAAGTCTGACTGCAGAATCATTGGGAATCGATAGCGAGAATTATCTATTCTCTAAATTAGAAGAATATAGAAACCACATTCCGAATCTTATATCACGTCGCCAATTCAATGATCGTAGGAAACTCACGGGTATCCTATGCAATCAAATTCGGGAAAAGATAGCTGCCTTTATTGATGGTTCTGAAGATCTTTTCTGTATAGACTCCAAACCGATAGAAGTTTGCCGGCTTGTTCGATCTAAGCGCTGCAAATTAGGAAAAGAGGATGTAGAAAAAGCTCCCAATCATGGCTATTGTGCCTCACAGAAGAAATACTACTATGGTTATAAACTACATGCAATCTGTGGATTAAGCGGTGTTATTCATTCTTTTGATTTGACTAAAGCCAGTGTTCACGATATTCGATACTTACAAGATGTAAAATACCAATATCATGACTGCACTATCTTTGGAGATAGAGGATATATAGGAGCAGACGTACAACTTGACTTATTTGAAACAGCTCATATAAAATTAGAAGTTCCTTATCGGCTCAATCAGAAAGACTGGAAACCCATATTCGTTCCATTTGCTAACGCACGCAAAAGAATAGAAACACTCTTCTCACAACTCTGTGATCAATTCATGATTGTTAGAAATTACGCAAAGCAAACGCAAGGACTCTTTACCAGAATTATTGCAAAAATTAGTGCGTTAACAATTCTACAATATGTCAACAAAATAAGAAATAAGCCCATTGGGCAAGTTAAGTATGCACTTATTTAATTCCGCCAACGGGTTAATGTATTTAGTTCAAATAAATTGGTATTTGATTCATCTTCAAATTGAATAAATTTTGTTTGAATTGTGACTTTTGTGGAGTTACCATACTCATATTCATTCTTGAATTCTGCATAAGCAAATGTTTCCTTAGCTGCGATTTGCTTTCTTTCATAATCTAAATATTTTTCTCTTTGGAGATTTAAAGAACTAAGGATTAATTCAAAACTTGTTATTGGATCATATTCTATCCATTGAAATTTTGAGAGATTGTCTGGTATCACACAATTGTTAATTTTCAATGGTATTAGATAACAATAGTCCGTTAAATAATTAGTTAACTATCTCAGTATCAATGGAATATATTAACAATACTTAGTGCGTAAAATTTGGTTAAGTGGCTGATTTTCAGTAACTTTATGTTATCCACACATAAGTTAA
>JAQUZU010000126.1 GCA_028691175.1 Candidatus Kapaibacterium sp.
TGCGATTGTAACTTTATTCGCAGACGCATTCGAAACATCTATGTTGCCGGAGCCTTGAACAAGCAGTTTAAGCGCGTTGGTTTTGAAATAGCCGCGGGTTACTACGTCGCCGCTACCCTTTACTTTTATGCCGTTTATGTCTTTGAGAGTGGCATATACAACCATATATTTCGTACTGAAGGAGCAGTCGGACATTGTAATAAATAACTGATGGTCGCGGACGTATGTATTGACGAAGTTAATCAAATTGTCGTCAGTTTCGACTACGATTTGCTCGTTGCTTCCTGTCGTCAAAATCACCTTTGCCGGAGTTTGATTGACTAGATATTTTGCACCGGATATAGAGCGTTTCTCGCTCTTGATATTTCCGGATCCGGTTATGTGTCCGCCGGCAAATGCCGGTTGCAGTGCGATTAGCGATAAAACGCAAATTCTGATTATGATCAGCATTTTTCTCATTGTGTTACCCGCCTTTCTTCAGTACTTGTTTTCGTATTCAATTTTATTTACGAAAGACTAATGTTTATGTTTCAGTTTTTTTTAGAAAAAATATAAAATATAAATGCAGTGCCATATCGTGTTGCGTGATCCTTTTATGTCCGGTTTGAAAATTTCGTTGTGGTATAATAAAATTTGTTATTCTCGGAATATTGTGCTATATTGTCTTCTATTTTTTTGTGATTGATAATTTGGCAAATAGAAATGTTTAAATCGGTGATTATCGGTATGCTTTTGCTGTGTTTGGGAGTGACTGTTTCGAACGGACAATCCGACGACGATGTCGTATATTGGAACTACGGCATGATGGAAACGGCAAATTTGCGGGAAAAATTATTCCGTGATTGGATTGATCTTGCACAGCAATGTGAAGAGACCGGAGATCTCGAAGGAATGCTCCAAGCTTGTTATATTGCAAACAGATATATTCCGAATCCGCAAATTGACTACCAACTTGGTGGGCTGTATGCTTCGATGGGGTTGAATAATTATGTCGGACAGGTCGGCATGTATGTAGACTCTGCAAAAGCGTGCTTCAATCGTGCAATAGCACTTGATTCGAGTTACGTTGCTGCATATGACGGAATGCTCGAAGTATATGAGCAAACCGGCGAGGTGGATAGCACGCTTGCTATCGGCGAAATAATGTTAAAGAAAAACCTTGCCGGCAATACACCTGATCTCTATTATAAAATGGCGATTAGTTATGCAGGAAAAAATGATTATAAAAATGCCAATCGCATTCTCGAAGAATTTGCAAATAATACGCGAACTTGGTATGCGTATCTGCTCGACGCCGCAATTAATTTTGAAGCCGGACGGAAAACTGACGGCTTGAGCGCTCTGGAAAAATATTTCCTTGCTCCCGAGAGAAAAGCAGACGAACTTATTCGCTATATGTCGGCACGCAATCTGCTGCCGGAGGAAATTAAACTTGCCGTGCAATATGCAGATTCGCTCGAGCAGTTTGTGGAAAATAACAGTTTGATGAAACTATTATCGCTTTCGCTGATGGAGGCGACCTCGTATTGCAATAAATTTGATAAAAAAGAAATAAAAAAAATCGAGAAAATTGCCAAAAAATACATACAAAGTGAAGCAGAAAAAAATATAATTATTGCTAATCTGGAACTTGCGAAAGGCGATGAGGACGACGCGTTCCAGAAATATATGGAATATGCCGGTACAGGTTCACAAACGATGCATTCGGCAGTTTTTGCAACTTTGCGATATGCTTTTCCTGCAAAGGCTCGCGAAATTTTAGCGCTTGATCCATCATTGCTCGTATGTAAAAACCGGGCAGAATATCGCGATATGCTTGCCTTGCTTGGCAATACAGAAAATGATGCCGACAAACTTCTTGCAGTAACATATAATATGTTGCAGTCCGATTCTGTTTTTTGCTATTATTTCTATTATATTGGCGAAATGTATGAATTAAAAAAGAACCGCGACAGTGCGCTAACATACTTTGCCGAAGCAGTTGAATGCGATTCATCGAATTTAATTTATAAAAATTCTTACGCTTATTTTTTGGCTTTAGAAGGTGTTCAACTCGATGAAGCACTTGAATTATCACGCAGTTGCGTGCAGGCAGAACCAGACAGCCCATATTATTTGGATACGTATGGCTGGGTTAATTTTTTGCTCGGAAATGCCGATATAGCAATTGAAAACCTTACAAAGGCTTCTGAACTAATGCCCGATTCGAGTGAAATATGGCGACATCTTGCAGAAGTTCTCGATACAAAAGCCGAAAAGGCAAAAGCTGCGGGGGCTCGTCGGCGGGCTGATGAATTAGATTATAAAAAGAAAAAGGAAGAATAATGTTTGTAATTATTGGATTTGTAGTTGTAATAGGCAGCGTAATCGGTGGTTTCTCTATTCATGGAGATTTAGCTACCTTATTCCAGCCAACTGAGTTTATCATTATTGGTGGTGCTGCAATTGGCGGTGTAATTATCGGCAATACGCCCACAAATTTAAAAGCAGTTATTGCGGGACTATTGAAGTCGCTCAAAGGGGCGAATGTCAGCAAGAAAGCATATCTTGACCTTTTGCAGATGCTGTATGAATTGTTCCAATATGCAAAACGCGAAGGTTTGATTGCTCTCGAGCCACATGTCGAGGCACCGGAATCGAGTTCGATTATCTCGAGATATCCCTCGTTTTTGTCAAATAAAATTGCCGTGGATTTCCTCTGCGATACTTTGAAAATAGTTCTCTCCGGTGGTGTGCCGGCACATGATCTGGACGACTTGATGGAACTTGATTTAGAGGCAATCCATGAAGAAGAAGCAACTGCGCCGGGCATTTTGCAAACCTTGGCTGATTCGCTTCCGGGGTTAGGTATCGTTGCCGCCGTGCTTGGTATTATAACTACAATGAGTGCGATTAACGAAGGTGCCGAAGCCGTTGGTGCAAAAGTTGCAGGTGCGTTGGTTGGTACATTTTTGGGCGTGCTCCTGGCGTATGGTTTTACATCGCCATTGGCAAGTATTGTCGGACAAAACGTCGCAAAAGAACATAAATATGTCCTTTGCATAAAGGCGGCTTTATTGTCGTTTGCAAAAGGAGCACCGGCATCGGTTGCGATTGAATACGGACGTCGTGCGATAGATCCGGAACATCGTCCGACATTTAAAGAAACAGAAGAAGCGATGAAGAGATAGAAAGTAGAACGAAATGGCAGAAGAAAGTCAGAATAAAGAACAACCTATAGTAATAAAAAAGGTTAAAAAAGGTGGGCATGGCGGGCATCATGGTGGTGCTTGGAAGGTGGCTTATGCCGATTTCGTAACTGCGATGATGGCATTTTTTATCGTAATGTGGATTCTGGCGTCCAACGAAGAAATAAAGGAGCAGGTTGCCGGATATTTTCAAGATCCCGGTATATTCAGCTATGAGAGCGGGCGCGACGGTTCGCCTGTAGATATAAAAATTATGGCTGCTCAGAAAAAGAAAGACGGTGAAGGCAACGCGCAAGGTCAGGGACAGGGAGACGAACAGTCTGCTTCTGTGGCTCCGCTGACTATTTCCTTTGAAAAAGGACCGCGTGGCGAAAGTGATACTGTTTCGCATACCGCAATCGAAAAAGCCATGGCACGAGCAAAATTGGATAGTGCGATTGCACAGGCGAAAATGGCGCAAATGGGTGAAGACATAAAAAAACAACTTGCCGAAAAATTGGGGTCGCAACCTGCAATGAAGGAAATTCTTTCATCAATTAATATTGAAATGACGAAAGAGGGGCTGCGAATAGAACTTATCGAAACAAAGGACGCGCTGTTCTTTCAGGTTGGCAATGCGAATCTGAGTGCTAAAGCAGTCGAAATTTTGCAACTACTCGGAAAGACAATTATGAGTTTGCCGAATCCGGTCGCTATCGAAGGACATACCGATGCTCGTCAATATGGAAAAAATGCATCCTATACAAACTGGGAACTTTCGAATGATCGTGCTAATTCCGCTCGTCGTGTCCTTACAAAATATATGTGGCCCGGGCAAGTCGAAAGCGTAACCGGATATGCCGATCGAAAACTACGTACACCGAATAATCCGTTCGGAAAAACAAATCGCAGAGTAAGCATAGTAATTAAACATCTGTCGGCAGACACTTTTATGAAAAATATGGCTGATGTCAAGGGGAATAAATTATGAAAATATTAACTTTAATCGCAACAAGCAACGAAAAACTTGCCGACGTACTCGAACGAGTGATAGGAAAACTCGATGCAGAAATTGTAGTTGCAAAGGAACTAGACGGCGTGAAGGCATATAGCACTATTACCGAAAAACGCCCTTTTCTCATTATAGCAGATGATGAACTTGCGGCTATGGACGGAATAAACCTATGCAAAAGAGTAAAAATTCATTCTAAATTCGAGCAAATATATTGTCTTGCAGTTGTTAAAAACGAGGAATTGAAAACACGTTTTAATGAAATTTGCGACGCTCAAATAAATGATGTGATTACGAAACCGCTGACCGAAGAAAAAATAGTAATTGCCGTTAGAAATGCGTTGCAAAATGTTCGCTTGCGAATTCAGATGAACAATACCGCAACGGCGATGCGTAGAATATCCTTGGCTATGGAGGAAACGAAAAAAAGTTTAGACAATCTGCCGGTCGCATTTATTAAAGCACGTATTTCGCATTTCAATGAAAAATCTAAAGTTATGATAGATGCGACGAAATGGATTGCCGAGAAATTTGGCGATTTTGATGAAAAACAGTTGGAAAACATTGTAAACGCTGCGCGAGTCTGTGATTGTGGACGTATCTTTTTGCCTGATAAACTTGCGAAAATGCCGATTATAAAAGATGGTGCTCCAACCGATGATCTAATGTACCAAATTCCCGCGCAGGCGAAAAATATCCTGAAAAATGTTCCGCTTTGGGCTGATTGTGCAGATATATTGTACGCCGTGTATGAAAATTTCGATGGTACCGGATTTCCCGAAAAAATTCAATCGTGGCAGATTCCGATTTCATCGCGCATTATTCGCGTGGTAAGTGATTATGCCGATTTGGTGATTGCCCGGAAAATGAAACCGAACGAGGCGGTCGAAGATATAAAGCGTCAAAGCAAAAAATTATACGATAACCG
>JAQUZU010000127.1 GCA_028691175.1 Candidatus Kapaibacterium sp.
CAGTGGTCACACCTCTTCCCATTCCGAACAGAGAAGTTAAGCACTGCAGAGCCGATGGTACTGCTCAGGGTCCTGTGTGGGAGAGTAGGTCGCCGCCAAGGTTTTTTTTATCAGAAGCCCTGCAGATGTTTTTCTGCCGGGCTTTTGACGTTTAAAGGAGATTGCGGAGCAAGGCTGCAAAGACAAGAGAAAAAATGAATAATTCTTGCATTGTATAGAAAAATGTTGTAAATTAGTATCAACAAACATGATGTCGTAGGGTGTAAGAGGTCAAATCCCGCTTTATTTGAACAATTACAAAAGCAAATACGATGGGAGGGTTTAGGAAAAAAAATTTAGACATGTAAAATTACGTGGTTTTAGAATAATATGAAATTAAAAAGTAAAAAATATTTAATATTGCAGTTGTTGTTTGGATTATTATATATTCTCTTTGTTTGTTTTAATGAAGATTTTGAGAATCATATTCAATTAATAATCATTCACTGCTTCTATTTAATACAATTATTAATATTTGCGTGTTATAAAAATAAAAGTAAAAGTAAATTTAAAATTGTGATTGTTTTGGGGATTGCAATTGCATTATTTCCTATTATTAATATATATACTACAAATATAAAAATAAATTCAATTATGCGTATTCTCGATTATTCCGGAATTTTGTACTTATACACTTATAATATGAACATGAAGAATTAGAAGAAATGAAGTAGTATTAGAAAATAATAGCCTTGAAGTTTTATTATAGAAGCCCTGCAGATAGTTTTCTGCGGGGCTTTTGATGTTTAAGGGAGATTGCGGAGCAAGGCTGCAATGACAAAAGAGCGGAATCGAAATAACATTGTACCATTTACTACAAACTTCCTGCGGATAATAAAAGTTTTTGTATAAGGATATAATGATTTGAAGTAAAATCATAACTTATGGATTTTATGAAAAAATATTTGCATATCCTTTGTTATGTGGTAAAATAATAATAAATTTGAAATCTATTTTAAAAATTGTAATCAAAGAAAAAAATGAAAATAATAAAGACAACAAATGAGATGCGGAGCCTCGCACTCGAAGAAAAAATTAGCGAGAAAAGAATTGCGTGTGTTCCGACTATGGGATTCCTGCATGAAGGGCACTTGTCGCTTATTAAGCGCGCAAAACAGGTCGCTGACGTTGTGGTGGTAACTCTGTTTGTAAATCCGACGCAGTTCTCGCCGAACGAAGATTTTGCACAGTATCCGCGGGATTTGCAGCGCGACAGCGAACTTTGTCTCGCTGCCGGTGCGGATTATCTGTTTGCGCCGTCGGCGGAAGAAATTTACCCCGCGGGATATAATACCGAGGTTACCGTGAAGGGCGTGAGCGAATTATTCGAGGGAAAGTTTCGTCCTATTCATTTCAACGGAGTTGCAACAGTTGTTGCGAAATTATTCAATATTATCCATCCGGATTACGCCGTTTTCGGGCAGAAAGATTATCAGCAGACGCTTGTTGTAAAGCAAATGGTTCGCGATTTGTTGCTCGGAGTTGAAATAATTGTTGCGCCAATTATTCGCGAAAATTCAGGTTTGGCAAAAAGTAGCCGCAATACATATTTGAGCGATGAGCAGAAAACTCAGGCACTTGTATTAAGCCAAAGCCTGAAACTTGCTGCGGATGCAATCGCTGCGGGCGAAACAAAATCTGCTAAAATCAATAAAATCATGCACGATAATATCGAAAAATCCGCATTTTCGAAAATTGATTATGCCTGTGCTGCACGTGCAAAAGATTTGACGGAACCGGAAGAATTTGCTCATGGCGAGGAAGTTGTCCTGCTTATTGCGGCATATCTCGGCAAAGTACGCTTGATAGACAACTGTTTAGTAACGATTAAATAGAAATCTTCCCGAAAAAATTACCGATATTTTACATAACTATAAAGGCTTGGCGTTTATTTGCCAAGCCTTTAATTTTTTGAGATGCTAAATTGCCTGTGTAAGGTTAAAATCCTATAATCCTGCGAGAACTTCGAAGTCGCTGAAATGGTGTTTTGTATTGCCGATAATCTGGTAGTCCTCGTGTCCTTTGCCGGCAACTAAAATGATGTCGCCTTCGCGAGCGAGTTTCGCGGCATGTTCGATTGCATTTTCGCGTGGCTCGACTACGGTAAATTTCTGAAAATCTTCCGGCTTTATGCCTTGAAGAATATTGCGAATAATTGCGTCCGGCTCCTCTGTGCGCGGATTATCGTCGGTTATTATCGAAAAATCCGCCAGCCGAGTCGAAATTTTGCCCATTTGCGGACGCTTGCTTGTGTCGCGATCGCCTCCGCAGCCAAATACCGAATATAGTCTGCCGCTTTGGGGGAGAATTTCGCGGCAAGTCCGCAGTGCTTTTTCGAGCGCATCAGGAGTATGCGCATAGTCGACAATTGCGACTGCACCGTTTTTGAGATGAACTTTATCCATCCGCCCGGGTGCGCCGGAGACGTCCTGCATAATATTCGCCACGTCGGCAATTTTATATCCGCTCAAAACAAGATACGCCACAGCGAGAGCCGCATTTTCAACATTGAAGCGCCCGACTAATTTTGTGCGGAACTCGTGCGAGCCGTATTTCGCGAGATCGTGAAGAAAAGTCATCCGAAATTTAGTTGCACTGTAGCCGATTTCAATGTTGTCAATAACGATGTCGGCGTTATTTTCATATCCTATATAATAGCGATGTTTCGCTTTGCAGTCGGACAGCATAAATTCGCTATATTCGGAAGTATTGAAAACAATTGCAAGCGCGCTTTCGTCGAGGTTGTCGAAGAGAATTTTTTTCGCGGCGGCATAGTCGCGCATGGTTTTATGATAATCGAGGTGATCCTGCGTCAAATTCGTAAAAAGCGCGGCTGAAAAATTAATTTCCGCGGCACGATGCTGGCAGAGGGCGTGCGAGGAAACTTCCATTGCGACATTTTGGACATTATGCGAGCACATTTTGCCGAGAAGTTCCGCGAGTTCGAGCGATTCCGGCGTAGTATGTGTTGCGGGAAGCATCTCATCGTCGATGAAAATTCCGGTTGTGCCGATAATTCCTGTGATCTTGCCCAGACGCTGCAGAATGTTTCTGATTAAAAATGTTGTCGTAGTCTTGCCGTTCGTGCCGGTAATTGCTACCATGTCGATATTGCGCGACGGATTTAAATAAAAATTATGCGACGCATGAGCGAGTGCAAGCCGCGAATCTTTGACTTTCAGGAAAGTAATTTCCGGATATTTCTCTGCATGGTCGATGTGTTCGCATACGACTGCGACGGCACCGGCGGCGATTGCCTGTTCGATAAAATCGTGCCCGTCGAATGCAACTCCGACAAGTGCAAAAAAGAGACAGTCCGGCTGAACTTTGCGGCTGTCGTACGCAATCCCGGAGATTTCCGGGTCGCCACGCCGCGAAACAGAAATAATCTGTGTGTCGGCAAGAATTGTTTTTAGATTCATATATTTTTTAGTATGCCGAAAATCAAATTGCACAAATTCAGGCAAATTGAATACGAACATAGCGGAATGGTTCGAAAAAAAACGTTATACGAACTTATCGCCGGAATATTGCGTTCGGCGAAAAATAATTTATCGTTAGACTGAAAATTCTTGGATAAGTGGTTAAATTATCATAATTTTACAAATATAAAAAAAGGACACAAAAGACAATAATGTCGATAGATGAAAAAATATTGAACGAACTGACGCAGCAAAACATCGAAAAAGATCGCTTGCTCGAGCTTGCTTATCAGGAAATTCAGAGCGCGGCGGAATATGTTGCGGCGATTTTGCCGAAGGCTGTCTCTGCCGGCGACATTACGACCGACTGGGTTTATATGCCAAGTAGTTCGGTCGGGGGCGACTCGTTCGGATATCATTGGGTCGATGAAGACAATTTTGCGTTCTATATTCTAGATATTTGTGGGCACGGCGTCCGCAGCGCACTGCATTCGGTTACGATTCTGAGCGCGATAAATAATACCTCGCTTGAGCGAACCGATTTTCGCAACCCCGCGGAAGTGCTGTTCGCTTTGAACAATATGTTTCCGATGAAGGAATACGGCGAAATGTTCTTTTCAATGTTCTATTGCGTTTATAACCGAAAAAATCACGTCCTGTCGTATGCCGGTGCGGGACATCCGCCGGCAATTATTTTCGATGCGGAGGGCAGCGCGCAATCAATCAGGTCGTGCAACCGCATTCTCGGATTTCTGCCGGGAATCGAATTCAAAGCCGACAGCATCCGGTTGACTGCTCCGAGCGATATCTATTTATTTACGGACGGCGCGTATGAATTTCCGACCGTCGAAAACCGGCGCGGCGAGTACGAGGACATATTCCGTTCTGTGCAGGCAAATCGCGGTTCGGAGCCCGAACTCCAAAATGTTTATCTCGATTCGCTAAGGCGAAACTTCGAGCAACCGCTCAAAGATGACTTCACTATCCTGAAAATCTCAATCAATTCTCTATAAAGCAGACTCCGATTTCGGGGCTGTTCCGTTCGGGCTATGCCCGGTATTCCTCCGTGTTTCGAGACCAAAATCCAAGCAATAATATTCGCAATGCAAAATTTGGCATAAGAATTGGAATTAGTAGCGTGTTGAAGGCAATTTCAATTCAAAATAAGGCTCTTTGAGGCAAAAATGGCGAATAATAGACAGCGGAATGGGCTAAATGTCGAAAAAACAGAAAAAAATATTCTAAAAAGCGGTTAAGAAATTATATTTCTTGTCGATAAATATAAAGGAAAAATACCATGCGGTATGGTATTAATATAAAATTGAGAAAATAATTGTTAAAATAAATAAAATACCCTAAGGATGGGTCAGATTAACTAAGAAATTATGGAGGATACAATGCGAAACAGAGAGAGTTTGCCGGCGAATAAATCACCGGGATAAAAACAAAAAAATGGCGAATTTCGGGAAATGACCGAAATGTTGGTAAAAATTGACATAAACAATAAAAATTTATAAACTTTTAACGGGTTTTAGTTATGAAAAAGAAAAACCGAATAAAAAAATTAGTCGTGCTGGCTTCGGCACTCGCAACCATGGGGTTCGGGTCTAGCCTATATGCTGCGA
>JAQUZU010000128.1:0-2021 GCA_028691175.1 Candidatus Kapaibacterium sp.
CGGGCAATTACCGGAAGAGTGCGTTCGCGAACCGTATTCATCGCCACCTGAAAGAGAATTTGATGAGCCATTGCCAAGCCGCCACCAAAAACCACAAGCGGAATATCCAGCAGATTCATCATAGTAGCAATGCCGGTTCCGATTGCAATCCCCACGTTGCGGAATATTTTAATAGCACATTTGTCTCCCTGCCCCACTCCCATGGAAATGAAATACGGGTCAAGTTTGTCATATTTTCGTAAAATTGAATTCGGAAAATGACGTAAAATTCCGGCAGCATTATGTGCAATATTGTTTTTGCCGACATAATTTTCGAGAACGCCGGACTTCCAGGCGGGAACTTTTTCCGGAATTATTTCATTCATGTCGAGCACAATGTGCCCAAGATTGCCTGCTCCCCCATGCATGCCGTGCCAAATTTTTCCATTCATAACAATTGCTGAAGAAACTGATGTACCGAGATTCACAAAAATAAAATTTTCCGAGTCTGAGCAAATTCCCTGTTTCATCTCGAAAAGAGCGGCAATATTCGCATCATTTTCTACAAAAACCGGAACTCCGCATGGAGCAAGTATATCCGCAAAATTCACCTCAGTCCAGCCGGGAAGATTTGGTGATTGATGTATAATACCGTGATCCACTATTCCACCGATACCGATACCGATACCGGCAAGCTGGTTTTTACGTTTCATTTGCTCAATTATGCCGGAAACCGTTCCAAGAACATAATCACGTCCTTTAGACATTTTAGTAGAGACCCCGGCCTGCATTACAACATTTCCGCGAGCATTTACTATTCCGTATTTCAGATTTGAACCACCGATGTCCAAACCGAGATATTTTGCATCATCTATTTTCTCAGCCATGATATATTCCTTTTATTATTCTAAAATTTATGACATATAGACGAGTAAAAGTAATGCATAGTGTCTATTAATTAGTGATTATTTAAAACACGAGGCTACTCAAAAACAAAATATTTACATTATTCAACTACACACGTTACATATCAAGCCGGATTTGTTTTTTTCGTGAAAATTCATTAAATTGCATGGTTAAATAATTGTAAATTTCAATAATCAAACAAGAGGAAATATGACTGAAAAAGTAATTGACAAATTCCTGCGTTACGTAAAAATAGACACGCAATCACAGGAAGATTCAGACACTACGCCAAGCACTAAGAAGCAATTCGACTTAGCACACATATTAGAAAAAGAACTTGCCGCAATTGGTGCAAAGAACATTTCGCTCGACGAACACTGCTATTTATTTGCAGAAATTCCAAGCAACCTGCCGACTTCGCATCCGGCATACGGCAAAGTTCCTGCAATAGGCTTGCTGGCTCACATGGATACTTCTCCGGACGTTTCCGGTGCAAACGTAAATCCGCAGTTCCACGAGAACTATCAAGGTGGCGATATTGAAATCGGCGAAGGAATTGTAATCCGTGCTTCAGAAAACCCGAATCTTGCGAAGTGCATAGGACATACTATCATCACCACAGACGGAAAAACTCTCCTTGGTGCAGATGACAAAGCGGGCGTTGCCTCAATCATGGGAATGGCGGAATATTTAATTAACAACCCGCAAATCCTTCATGGCGACATCAAAATTGGATTTACTCCGGACGAAGAAATCGGTCTCGGTACAAAATGCTTTGATCTCAAACGCTTCGGTGCAAAATACGCTTATACAGTTGATGGAGATTTTCCCGGCGAACTCAACAAAGAAACTTTTAGTGCGAATGCAGCAATTATCACCGTACTTGGTCGCGATATCCACCCGGGTAGTGCAAAAGACATCATGATTAACTCGGTTCGCATCATTGCCGACATCATTGATATGCTTCCTCGCGGAATGGCTCCGGAAACTACTTGTGGTTACGAGCCGTTTATTCATCCGCACACAGTTGAAGGCTCAATCGGCAAATCAGTATTAAAAATGCTTATGCGTGATTTCGACACCAAAGGCTTAGATGTTCAAAAGACAATTCTTGAAGACATAGTTCGAGTTGCTCG
>JAQUZU010000128.1:2121-5032 GCA_028691175.1 Candidatus Kapaibacterium sp.
AAGTATCCGGAAATCGAAGTCAACTTCATGCAAATTTTCCTCTCGTCGCTTTTGGGCGGTTTTCTGGGCATACTTTTCCTGATTCCGTTCCGAAAATACTTCGTTAAAGATATGCACGGCAAGTTTCCGTTCCCGGAGGCAAAAGCAACGACTGAAATCCTTATCACCGGTGAAAAAGGCGGAAAACAAGCCGGAATCCTTATTACAGCAGGTCTTACCGGCGGTCTGTTTGAGTTTTTGTTTTCTACGATGAAACTCTGGGGCGACACAATTACGACTCGTTTATTGCCAATTGGTGAAATGATCGCAGACAAATATAAACTTGTCTTCAAAATGTCGGTTAGCCCACTGGTTTTCTCGTTTGGATATTTGGTCGGCTTGAAATATGCACTTATCATCGCTTGCGGTTCAATGCTTTCATGGTTTGTTCTCGTTCCGTTAGTCTGTGCGATTGGCGGTATCGGTGCTCAGGGCGGCATAAATTTATTTGATACGATGTCGGCAGAAGAGATATTTGGCGGATATGTTCGCCACATAGGTATCGGTGCAATTGCAATGGCAGGCGTTATAGGCATAATCAAAGCTTCCGGCGTAATCGGTTCAGCTTTCAAACTCGCTGTTAACGGTATAACCGGCAAATCATCCGGTACTTCAGACGAACAAGTTGAACGTACAGACAAAGACATTAAAATGACTTTCATTATGATGATTTCATTCATGGTAATTGCATGTGTCCTCGCATTTCTGCTTCTCGGCGTACAAGTTACATTATCGCAAGCACTTATTGCATTGGTTACAATTGTAATTATCGCGTTTCTGTTTACAACAGTTGCAGCAAATGCAATTGCAATCGTCGGCTCTAACCCGGTTTCGGGCATGACACTTATGACTTTAATTGTTTCCTCTTTTGTACTCGTCGGTGCAGGTTTATCAGGTCCTATGGGCATGGTTAGTGCATTAGTAATTGGTGGTATCGTCTGCACGGCACTTTCAATGGCAGGCGGCTTTATCACAGATTTAAAGGTCGGCTATTGGCTCGGTACTACTCCATACAATCAGCAAAAATGGAAATTCCTTGGCACTCTATTCTCGGCTGCAACGGTCGGTTTAGTAATTTATGTGCTTGCACAGGCTTACGGTTTCGTTGCAACTCCTGCAACTCCGGATCCGCTTGTAGCACCACAGGCAAACGCAATGGCGGCAGTAATTGAACCGCTTATGTTGCCTGGAGCACAAGTTCATTGGATGCTTTACATCGTTGGTGCAATTCTTGCACTCATAATGCATTGGATCGGCATTCCGCCGTTGGCATTTGCCTTAGGTATGTTTATTCCGCTGCAGCTCAATACTCCGCTTATCGTAGGTGGATTACTAGGGCATTTCATCGGCAAGAGTGGTGGCAAACACAATATCAGCACTAAACTTGCAGATGCACGTTCGCAGCGCGGTACTTTGATTGCATCAGGATTTATTGCAGGTGCAGCTCTCTTTGGAGTTGTTGGCGCATTCCTGCTGTTCTTCGGCATTGACTTAAACCTTAATCTCTGGAGCAACGACGCTATTACTCCGGGATATCTTGCTATCATTGCCTTTATCGCAATAGTTTATTACTTCCGTTGGGAGGCTCGCAGAGCCAAAGAATCGGATGTCGATTAATTCTATAATTAAAGAGCAGAGGCGTAAGAAATTGCGCCTCTGCCTTGATTATATTACCTTCCTAATCATTAATAGATATTTCATCTAAAAATATATACGAATCTCCACCACATCCAAGATGCCACGACGGCAATTTGCCGAATGATTTCGCCACAACTTTAATATACTTGGCTTTTATGTTGCATTTTACTGCCAAATCTTTCACGCACGGAGTGTAATTATCAGTGCTGTAATTCGGCTGCACTCTACCGACAGAACGATATTTCTTGCCGTCCGTCGAAACGAAGAATTCGACTTCAGTCGGAAAAATAATCCACGAACGCGTATCCTGCAAGCAACCAAGTGCAATTTTTTTAAGAGTTTTTGCCTTCGAGAGTTCTACTATTGCCTCGAAATTGTGTCCTTGAAACCCCTGCCAACCACCCAGCCGGAAGTTCACATTTCCGCGAATGCGGTCTACAAGTGCTTGATCTCCACCGCCGGTATATTGTGGATGACAATTACTCAAAAGCGTAATTTTTTTATCGGTTACAAGTTTTTTATAGTCAGCCGAAACCACAGGCGAAATAATATTTCCAGAAATCGCCACGGCGTTTACCTTTGTATCCTTTTTAATTGTGAAAGGCTTAGAGTAACGCTTTGATTGAGTATTCGGCTCTGTTCCGTCCAATGTATATAGCAACATCACCCCGTTTTCAGGAGAAGAAATTGATATTTGGAACGAATCCTTAAACACTTTCCCGTCAAGTTCAGCGTTTATAGTTGGCGAAACAGCAAGCAGATTTTTCATGGCAGATTTCGGACATTTATCATCAGTAGATGCAAAATGCGAGCGTCCAGGTCCCATCGTAAAGACCAATTCTCCGCCATTCATTATTACTTCGTGCGACAGAAACGAATAATCATATGGTTCGCCATTAAGCAACGCCGACTGAATATATACATTCTCCGGTGAATTGTTAATTGCTTTTATCTTAAAGGTTTTGCCGCTTTCGAGATGAATGCCGGCTTCGTCAAAAAGTGGCGATCCGATTAAATATTGATTCGAACCCGGACAAAGCGGATAAAACCCCATGGCAGACATTACAAACCATGCCGACATTTGCCCGCAATCTTCGTTGCCACACAAGCCGTCCGGACGTGTCGTATAAAGGCTGTCCATAATATTACGAACTATTTTCTGCGTTTTACCGGCATTATTTACATAGTTAAACAAATAAGCAACATGGTGGCTTGGTTCGTTTCCGTGAGCATA
>JAQUZU010000129.1 GCA_028691175.1 Candidatus Kapaibacterium sp.
ATGGAAGATGCAAAACTTTCGACCTCGCAGATTGGCGAAGTAATTCTTGTCGGCGGTTCTACCCGTATTCCGAAAGTTCAAGAGTTGGTTAAAAACTTCTTCGGCAAAGAGCCGAGCAAGGGCGTAAATCCGGACGAAGTAGTTGCAGTTGGTGCGGCTATCCAGGGCGGCGTTCTTTCCGGCGATGTAACTGATGTATTGCTCTTAGATGTTACTCCGCTGACACTCGGTATCGAAACTTTGGGCGGCGTTATGACCCCGATGATTCCGGCAAATACAACAATTCCGACCCGCAAGACAGAGATTTTCTCGACTGCTGCGGACAATCAGACCTCTGTAGAGATTCACATCTTGCAGGGCGAGCGTTCGATGGCACGCGACAACCGTTCGCTCGGCAGATTCCACTTGGACGGTCTTCCGCCGGCTCCGCGTGGCGTTCCGCAGGTAGAAGTTACTTTCGATATTGATGCAAACGGTATTCTCGGTGTTGCCGCAAAAGATAAGGCAAGCGGAAAAGAACAAAATATCCGTATCGAAGCATCAAGCGGATTAGCAAAAGACGAAATCGAAAAAATGAAGCACGAAGCTACTGCAAATGCGGCTGAAGATAAAAAACGTAAAGAAGAAATTGATTCGCGTAACCAGGCTGACGGCTTAATTTATTCGACCGAAAAACAATTAAAAGAACTCGGCGATAAATTGACTCCGGAACATAAAGCAAAAATTGAAGCCGCTAAAGAAAAACTAGAAAAATCCGCTAAAGACCCTGCAAGCACTGATATCAAAGCATGCATCGACGAATTAAATGCCGCTTGGAGCGAAGCTTCTACGCAAATGTATCAAAACGCAGGCGCACAGGCTCAGCCTGGTGCCGGACAGCAACAATCCGCTCCGAATAACGACCAGAAAAAGGACGGCGGAGTAGAAGAGGCAGACTACACAATAGTAGATGATAAATAACCCATAAAACAAACACAAACTCAAAACGCGGCAAGGGGAGAAATCCCCTTGTCTGCGTATACATAAAAAATGCTCTGTTCGGGGAGGAACAGAGCATGGTATAAGATAAAAAAGAGGGGGAGGTCTTTTTTAGCTTAAATTTATTTCAAAGTATTGCTCAGCGATTTATAGAGGTCGCTGAAATACAGCATTTGTTGCTTGTCGGACTTCTCTGCCAGATAATTTATCACGGCAAAGTAGGCTTGGTCTGCACTTTCGGTGGGAATATTCCCGGCAGTGGAGTTTTGTCCGCTTTTGAATTGTGCCATTACGTCTTGTGTGCCGGCGAGTTCGGCGAAACATTTCATAAGCGAATCGCGTGCGATGTCGAATTTTGTTTCGATGAATTCAAACTGATTTTCGGTTATGCACCAGCGTTTAATTTTATTGCAAAGTGCAAGCCGCGAGTTGTAATTTTCGTCTTGGTCGATACTTTTTACTGCATTCGAGAGCAGCCGTGATTTTTCGTTGTTAGATAGAATTTTTACATAATATTCCGGCGAACGATACTGATTATCGTAGTTTGCAATAGTTTTATCAAAAGCAATTATCGAAAAAGAGCGAAATTCGGGTAACGAAAATAAAGCGCAATGGACGCTTTCGCCATATTGCTTCTTCATGTTGTCCATGAGGGCTTCGGTTGCGTCATTTGGCGACGAAACTGCCGCCTTTATCGGTTCTTTTGCCAAGTACCCGAGGAGCAAAAGTCCCGAGAGGCTGCCGATAATCAAACTTGTATATTTGCGTTTCATTTTCTGCCTTTTAATTATTATTTGTACTGTGTATCTAACAAAATCAATGCCAAAATATGCAAATTTTTGCACCAAAAAAGCATATATTACTTCATTCTTTCTGAAAAAAATCGTATTTTTGAGCTTTAAATGCAAATAATCAAATAAAGGAAAGAAAAAATGAACGTACCACTGTTAGATCTGAAACTTCAATATAATTCGATGAAGGACGAACTCGAAGCCGCGATGCTGAATGTAGCGCAATCGCAAATGCTTATTCTTGGTCCTGAAGTAAAGAAACTTGAGACAACTCTCGCCGAATACTGCGGCGCCGGGTTTGCTGTGGGCGTTTCGAGCGGAACCGATGCACTTTTGGCTGCGCTGATGGCTTTGGATATCAAGCCGGGCGACGAAGTGATACTGCCGGATTATTCATTCTTTGCAACTGCAGGTGTTGTGGCTCGCTTGGGCGGAACACCGGTTTTCGTAGATTGCGATCCGGTTACATTCAATATTGATCCGGCCGGAGTTAAAAACAGCATTAATGCACGCACAAAAGCAATTATACCGGTGCATCTCTACGGACAATCTGCAGATATGGACTCGATTATGGAAATCTCTCGCGAATACGGAATTCCGGTTGTTGAAGATTGTGCGCAAGCAATCGGAGTAGAATATAAAAATCATAAAAAAGTCGGTTCGATGGGACTTTTCGGTTGTTACTCGTTCTATCCGACGAAAAATCTTGGTGGCTTCGGCGATGGCGGTTTGGTTGTAACCAGCGATGAAAAAATGTATCAAAAGCTCCTTCAGATGAGAAATCACGGTATGGAACCGAAATATTATCACAAATTTGTCGGTGGAAATTTCCGTCTCGATGCAATTCAGGCTGCAGTTCTAAATGTGAAGTTCCCGCACTTAGAAAACTGGAACAACAAACGCCGCGCTAACGCAGATCTGTATACGAAATATTTTAAGGCTGCGGGTTTGGCAGAGAAAACCGGTGTTACGGAATTTGACGCCGCTAATAAAGTTCTCCTGCCGAAAGCAGTTTACAAATCGGACAATTTACGGAATTATCATATTTATAACCAATATATTGTACGCGTAGAGAAACGCGACGAAATGCGCAAATTTCTCTCGGAAAATTCAATCGGCTCGGAAATTTACTATCCCGTACCGTTCCATAAGCAGGAATGCTTTGCATATCTCGGTGCAAATCCTACATATTTCCCGTCGAGCGATTTTGCGGCTGACTACTCAATTGCTTTGCCGATTTTCCCGGAATTGACAGAAGAGCAAATTAAATACGTTGTTTCGAAGTTTGCGGAGTTTCTCGCAAAATAATTGGCACGTGGCTTGCATAAACTATGTTATAAAAATAACGAACGGATTCAATAATTTTGATAAGGAATATCGAAATGAATGTAACAGAAATCAGACAAACGCCGCTAAGTTCTTATGAACCAAAGGCTTTCAGAAATGCTGAAGTCGTAGCGAAAACAGAAGTTGCAAGCTCGAACGACGCAATTCAAACTGCAAGTGCGAACTGGAAGAACGATATTCTCCTCGATGCAATCTCTTCGCTGGAGAATAATATCCAAACGGATAATACTCACCCGCTTTCGCGTGCAGATTACATGCCAATCGAAGATTTTGCTGAAGCATTGGCTGAATTAAATTTCTTCGACAGCGAACTGTTCCGCGAGCAAGCCTCCGGAGCACAAGCTAATGTGTCGGCTTCGGTATTCTCCGATTTAATCGAAGGTGGAATTGGTGGCGGCGCAAAATCAAATGATTTGATCGAAGGCGGAATAGCCGATGGCGCAAAATCAAGCGATTTGATCGAAGGCGGAATAGCCGATGGCGCAAAATCAAGCGATTTGATCGAAGGCGGAATAGCCGATGGCGCAAAATCAAATGATTTGATCGAAGGCGGAATAGCCGATGGCGCAAAATCAAATGATTTGATCGAAGGCGGAATAGCCGATGGTGCAAAATCAAACGGTTTAATCGAAGGCGGAATTGTCGATGTAAACATAATTGCATAAACAAAAAGATGATTTTTTACTTTGAATTCTCGATTACATTCCGTAATTTTGTAGTTCATTTAAGAAATCAATATTTGGAGAAATAAGACATGGCTAAGAAAGAAGCACGACACATGATCATTTTGGAGTGCACAGAAGCTCGTAAAGAAGGAAAACCGGCTTCTCGTTACACTACAACCAAAAATAAACAAAATACACCAGAGCGTATCGAATTAAAGAAATACAATCCGTTCTTGCGTCGTCATACAATTCACAAAGAAATTCGCTAAGCGGATAAATTCACAAAAAACCAGGGACGAATATTTATTCGCCCCCGGTTGTGTTTTGTCAAATATTGATTTTATCCCTCGTGGCAACCGCAAGTTTTGAAGTTGCGGAAACCGCGAAAAACGAAACCGCGCCCACCTTCGTCGTCGATGAAATCAAGCGTAATGCCCATGAGATAGAAGAGTGTCTTTCGGTCGGTTACGAGGCGAATTCCGTCGACATCGAATTCGCGGTCAGTCTCCGGCTTGAAGATATAGTCAAACTCTATTGAGAAATTCATGCCCGAACAGCCGGCACTTTCGCTTTTGAAGCGCAGAAAATACGTCTCCGGCGCTTTATTTACTTCGATTGCACTGCGAAAAGCCGCAATAGCCGCCGGGGTAATTTGAATTAAGTCGGTGTCGTCTGCACCGGTGATTTGAGAATCAATGATTATATTTTCCATGTTGTTTCGATATTCGTTAAGAAATAATACGTCCGAACGGAGGCACGCCCGACCTTAAATTTTATTGTTAAAAAATAGAATTTTCAGCGGATAAATATGCCTTTTCCGGCAATATTACATTATCCTTCGAGATAATTAGATAGAATTCAGTGCCAAGGGCGATTCCCGGCTTGAAATATAGTTCAGAGTGCATTTTGTCTGCAAGTTCTTTTGCAATGGATAGTCCTAAGCCGGTCGAATTTTCTCCGTCGGTTGGTTTGGCGGAAAGCTGCTTGAATTTCCCGAAAATTTCCTTTTCGTCTTCTTTTGTGATGCCCGGTCCGGAATCATGAACAGCGACGTAGAAAGAGCCGTCTTCCAATAGTCTCGCAATAACCGTAACCTGCGTAAATTTCGGCGAGAACTTGATTGCATTCGATAAAAGATTATCGAAAATCTCAAGAAATGCTTGCTCTGCGTATCGAATCGTAATAGATTCTTTCGGGAGTTCGTATTTGAGAGTTATGTCTTTCTGGAGGATTTGCGGATTGAAAACCT
>JAQUZU010000016.1 GCA_028691175.1 Candidatus Kapaibacterium sp.
ACTTCTACGTTTCCACCGATTACAATAGTGCCGGTGCGCTCGTTTATCACTACTCGTGCGGCGGCATCAGTCATAATCCGCAATGTTTCGATATTTGCAATCGACTGCATATTTTCATTTCGATCGGCAGTAGGCAGTGTTACCTCGACCGTGCCGGCATCGATAATTGTTGCTGTGCCAAATCCCGCACCGTTAATTGCTCCGGCAATATTGCTTGCCGTAGTGAAATCCGGATGATAAAGCGAAATTCGTACAATCTGATTATTTACGATGTCTTCAGAAACTTTTACGTCGCTTTCGAGAATCAATCCGCCCGGCACACGCCCGGTAGTAACATAATTTTTGCTGATGCGCGAACCCAATGCCTCGAAATCATATCCGCCAACGGAAACTGCACCCTGTGCCATACCGACAATGTTGCCCATTGCGTCCGAAATCGGAGACATAATCAGCACACCGCCCTGCAGCGAGCGTGCATCGCCGATAGATGATACATTTACGTCGAGTTTTGTTCCGCGCTTCGCATATGCAGGAATTTCTGCCGTTACCATTACTGCCGCAACGTTTCGCACGCGCGGGTTAGTCTGCGGAACAGTCAGACCGAAACGTTTCAGCATATTCGATACAGACTGCACGGTAAAAGTCGTTGCCTGATTGTCGCCGAGATTGTTCAAACCGGTAACCAAACCATAGCCGATTACCTGCGTCGGAGAAATTCCCTGCACCGCAGCTACATCTTTGATTCTGGCTGCTTTTGCCGAAAAAGTCAGCAGGCAAAAAGCGGCACAAAGCACGAACAGAAAAATAGTATTTCCTCGCGGTGCAATGCGACGCATTTGCAGATGATTCAATATGTCGGTGTTTTTTTTCATGACAATTAGAAAAGTATTCTGAGAAATTTCGTTATCAAGCCCGGCTCTTGAATCTTGCTGATTGTGCCGTCGCCTTCGATTGTAAGTGTCAAGTCCAGAATGCTGTATGAATAAACCGAGTTATTCGGCAAAATGTCGACCGGACGGACGAAGCCTTTGATGATGATTGTCTGGGTTTCGCCGTTAATTTTTGTGGTACGTTTGCCCTCGATATTCAGATTGCCCGCACTGTCGACTTCGACAATTCGAGCACTCATTTTCGACTGAATTGATTCGCTTCGCGATATCGAGCCTTTGCCGGAAAATTGATTGCCGGTAGAGAGGTCGGCACCGATTTTCGGGTTTGTGCCTGCGCCTGCGGAGATATTTCCGCTGCCACTCAACGATGTAGAACGGCTTTCGCCGGTTTCGCTCGAATTATTCGCGCTCATGCCTTCAGTAATCAGAATCATCACGGCGTCGCCCTCGCGATATGCTTTTACATCCGAGAAAAGCGAGCGAGAGGTATTCTGCCTGAATTGTGCGTTTGCAGCCGACGGTAACGCCACTGCAAGCAAAACCGGAAATAAAACCAATATCAAAATATGGCTGACCTGATTGTTGAATGTCCGTATGAGAATATTATTTTTCGTTTCCATGATTCTATTCCTCTCAATTACTTATCATCACTTCGCCACCATAGACAAAGCCTTCGAGAACTTTTTTCCCGCCGGCGGTGTCGTTTAATTTCTTTACTCTGATTTTCTCGCCTTCGCCGGCACTTTGCAATGCCACACCTTTCATGGAGACTTTTACCGCACCGGATGCCGAAACAATATTTACGATGTCGCCGCGATTTACGGCACTTTCGTTCTGCAGATTTGAGCGAAGGACAATTGCCCCGCGCGAGAGATTTTGAGCAGCCCGCATGCCGATAATTTCATCCGGCGACGGAATTTCATTGTTTTTATAGATCGTGATTTCTTTGCGTTCGAGAATTACGTCTTCGGCGGCAATCACATCGCCACGGGCAATGTTTTCGACGGCAGTCGGACAATCGGCATAAATTTTTATTCTGACGGGATATTCTGTCCTTTTGAGCAAAATATCGTTCTGATAAAACTCCAGCCCGATATAACTGTTTCCGCGCAAAGACTTTGGATTTGCGGTAAATTTTGCGGTTACGTCGTCCTGATCAAATTTAAAATCGCCGATTTTTTTCGACATTATTATTTCTATATCTTCGTTTACTGTCAATGAGTTATCGCTTTTCTGCATTGTTCGGCGAATGTACGAATCCGCAGCGTCCTGCAATCTCGAACCGGAAAAATTCGATTCGGCAAGAGCCGGGCTCGCCAGCGCGATTATCAGCAATATTTTAGCGATAGTTTTCATTACGTTAAGATCTCTTCAGATTGACCGCCGTTCCGAGAATCGTATCGGCAGTGGTTACAGACTTGGAATTTAGTTCGTAAGCACGCTGTGCAGTGATCATATTGACCATTTCATCGACGATGCTGACATTCGAGGCTTCGAGCGAATTCTGGATAAGTTCGCCGGTGTTATTCGATCCGGGCTGCTCAATTATGGCGGAGCCGGACGCGGGAGTTTCCGCGTATGCGTTGTCGCCGATCGAGCGAAGTCCTGCCGGATTGATGAAGCGTGCCAGTTCGATTTGCCCTAAAGTCTGTGTAGAAACTCCGTCCGAGAGCACTGCGGAAACCTCGCCGTCGCGAGAAATTTGCAGGTCGACTGTGTCGTCCGGAACTGTTAAACCCGGCTCGAGAATATACCCGTCCGAGGTTACGATTTGTCCGGAATTGTCGAGATTGAATGTTCCGTCGCGCGTGTAGACAATCGAGTTATCCGGCTTTCGAAGCATGAAAAATCCTTCGCCGGAGATTGCCACATCGAGCGATTTTCCGGTAGCGGTAACGTCACCCTGCGTGAATACTTTGGTTGTAGCGGTCAGTTCAGTACCGGATCCGATTTGCACTTCATTGAGTGGCGTTGTGTCCATACTGTGATTTGCACCGCTCGGGCGCAAAGTTTCATACAGCAAATCCTGAAATTCCGGTCTCACTTTTTTGAAACCGGTAGTATTTACGTTTGAAATATTATTCGAAATAATTTCGACGTATCTTTGCTGGGCATTCAGCCCGGTGGCTGCGGTTCGTAAAGTTTTATCCATGGTTATTGCCTCTCAATTCTATTGATATGTTCCTAATCTGATGCTCCGGTCGAGCGTGCCGTCGTTGGTTTGAATTACTTTGCTGCCTGCTTCGAACATGCGCTGCAATTCGATCATCGCAACCATTTCGTTTACGATACTGACGTTTGAATCTTCTATCCAGCCCTGCCGGACTGCTGTTTCCTCCGGTGTGAGATACTCGAGATTTGTATCGCTCCGAACGATAAAATCTGTTGATGAAATCTGCTCCAGCGACTCAAGATTACTGACGTTCACGAGTTGAATCGCCCCAAGGCTTTTTTCGTTTACGCTCAGGCGTCCGCTTCCGTCAATGTTTATGTTCAGGCTTTTCGATGTTTCGGCAGAGAGTTCGGAATTATAAATTTCTTTCGAAATTCGGAGCGGAGTTTGATCGTTTCCCATTAAATTTTTTCCGTCATAAGTAACGATATAACCTTCGTCGGAGAGTTTAAAATTTCCGCTGCGCGTGAGAAAAGAGTTTCCGTCTTGGTCTTGCACGAGGAAAAATCCGTTTTGCGTCTCAATTGCGACGTCGAGCGGATTATTTGTCTGTTCGTAGCTGCCCTGTGAATAGTCGGTGTATTCTCCGGTCGGAGGATCATTTTGCTCTGCGTCGCCCGGGACGTTATAGAAGTTGCTTTTTGCGTCTATAAGGTTTCTCTCGAAAACAGACGAGCGCTTGAATCCGGTAGTCGAGGCATTTGCCATATTGTTGGCAATTACTTCCATACGCGTTTGCTGCGGAAGCATCCCCATTGCTGCGGTGTATAGTTCTTTTAGCATATCAAGACTTCCATGTCTGTTTGATTAATCCGTTAATTATGTCCGTTGATTGCTAAATGAAAAACGGGGGCAGATTTAAATCCGCCCCGTGAATAAAAGGATTTGCTAAATGTCCGCCTTTGTGGGGTCAGCCGCGGAAACTTCGTTGTTTCCTATTTGGGCTTCCTGCCGTTCAGTCTGAAGCCCCGCAGAGTCGGACATCTGCTTTTCTACTATTGCCGGCGTCGTCGTGGCACTTCCTGTGCAGTGATTTCGCTTGGCTTGATAAAAGCGACACATCCATGTGTCTTGAAATGATCCATCATTTTGCTGTTATCAGTTTTATAGTCTTGTGTTTCGTATTTTCAATTTCTCAATCGCATACACATATTGCAAGCCTTGTGCCAAGTTTCTGCAGAAGCCCTGATACGATTGTGTAACTGTATATTAATCAGGTACTTACTTTAAGTGGTTAAACCGGTTCTCGGAGGTGATTGTGTATTATTGTGCAATTTGCTTGCGAATCTTCTGTGCAGATTTCGCCAGAGGTGCGGGCGAATATTCGCCAGATGGAGAAAGTGGGGAAGTGTATTGCAGCTTTCGAAATTTCAGTTTGATTAGTATATATAAAAAAAGGAACGAAATTTTCGTTCCTTTTTATTTCTTCGGCATTTGCTTACTTATTTGGTTTTAGTTGTAGTGCCGGTAGTTTTAGTCTTTTCGCATTTTCCGGTGCATTTCTTGTTGGAAGTGTTTTTTGCAGATTTGCATTCTTCTTTTTTTGTAGAAGTGCATTCTTTGCTGCATTTTTCCTTAGTGCATTTTCCGGTGCATTTTGCGGAAGAGCACTTGCTAGTGCATTCGGTTTTTGCTTTTGCGGTAGATGCCGCAGAGCTTGTAGTTTGTGCTGTTGCGGTAACGGCAACAAAACATGCTGCCATTGCAAGAGTTGCTAATGCTTTTAATTTCATCGTTTTTTCCTTTTTGGAAATTTGTAAATAAATATCGAAATATAAAAACGCCACTATTTGAAGAATATTGCAAATAATTTGCAAATAATCTGCAAATAATCTGCAAATAATTATTTTTTCTATCGTATTTTTCACATGCCGTCGCCGGTGGTTACGATGTTTTATTGATAATACCAAGTTGAGTGAAATTCTTTAGACGGCAAAATTGTGGCAACTTATTGTTGCTTAGGCACGTATCAAAAGTATTAATTAAATCTTTGCGAAATCATGGTATAAAAATTTAACTTTTTCCGGAAAATGTTGTCTTATATATAAGGAAAAAGTTTTGCATAAATATAGTTTTTCGGTAACTTAATCGTAGTTTGATAGTCTACCCATAAAGATGAGTAATTATTCGAAATATTGCGACGACGAACTGGTGAAATTTGTTCGCGAGAGCAAAAAATCCGTCAAAGATATGGCATTCTGTGCTTTATATGACCGATATTCTGCCAAAGTGAACGCATTTTGCCTCTATAAACTCGGTCGTAGCAGTATTGCGACGGAAGAAGTTTTCCAGCAAACCTGGGTAAGATTTTATAATTCACTCATTGCCGGCAAGGAAGTTCAGACGGTTCTACCGTTTTTGATCAGCATTGCCGGAAATCTTGCAATAGATCACTATCGCTCGCAGCAACTTCGGCGAAAGCATATTAAAGAAGATGTCGAAAGCGAAGTTCTCGAGGAAATTGCGCTCCCCGGATCGCTGCAGGGCGTGGAGCAAAACGAACTCGGAGAGATGATTCAGACAGCAATCAACTGTCTCGAAGGCATTTATAAAGATGCGTTTGTGATGAAACGCATCGAAGGTCTGAGCCTCGAGGAAATTGCTGAAATCGCAGGTATCTCGATTAGTGCGGCAAAACAGCGTGTAAGCCGTGCTACGAATATGGTGCGAACAATTCTTGCGCCGTATGTAAAAGACTATATTGAAGTGTGAAAATGGAAACTACAGATTATAAAGAAAAATTACCCGATTTTATCGACGGACTTCTTTCGCGTGAAGAAGAAAAAGCAATGTATGCCGAACTCGCCGTAAATGACGAACTCCTTACGGAATATAAAGTTGTGAAGTCGATACTTGATACTGCTGCGAGCAGCAGCGGGACGTTTGCGCCGAGTGCCGCGCTGACTAATTCCGTTTTTGCGGCTGTCGGAATCGAGGGTGCCACGCCTACTCCGTTTTTTCGGAAAATTATTCAGCCGAAATATGCTCTGCACTATTTTGTACCGCTTGCCGCGTCATTTGCGTTGATTTTTGCAGTTCTATGGAATAATAAAGGTGAAAAAGTATCCGAGCCGAGCGAAAACAAAACTCAAATTGCGAGCACGGAAACTGTTCCCGCCGCCCCTGCAATCTCCGAAGAATCAAAACTTACAACATATAATAAAGAGTCGCTTCCGCCTCGCGAAAAAATTTTCACTCAAATGAAAGAGGAAAATCCTCCGCAAGAAAATGCTGACCTTGCAGTGAACAGCGTAGAGCCGGATTTGAATATGGTTTCGTCGAGCGATTTCGCGGCTGACGAGTATGTCGATGAGGATTTCGATGAATTTGCAGAATATGAAAGCGATTACCTGCTTGCAAGCCATAATTTCGAGAACAATTTTTATACAGTGCGTTCGCCGCAGCTGACTATGGCAAATTCAAATTTCGGATTTTTGCCGGGACATTTCGATCCGGACGAGGTAACGTGTCAGCATTTTTTCAATAACGATAATTTCGTCGTTGAACTTAAGAATGCAATATATTTCGACGCGGAAAATAAATCCGCTCCGTCGGCAAAATTTAATAATCTCTGCGTAGATGTTATGTATAAAGTAAACAAACATTTATTTGTAGGAGTAGATTTGCGCGACGAGTCTTTCACTGTAGAAAGTGTTCCGCCGGAGGGAATAGAGACGTTCCCGATAAAAAGCAACTTTAATTCCGACGAAAACATGGTAGATTTAAACGTTACTTCTGTGGGAGTTATTGTCCGCTATATTATACCGTTGCGTTACAAATCGCTTCAGCCGGTCGCCGATTTGGTTGCGGCAAAATGCAGCAAAGGTGTCGTTTGTCGCGGTGGTGTTGCCCTGTCCTACGCTCCGTCGAACGGCATATCTTTTACTCTCGGCATCGAATACAGCAATTTAATTTATAAAGATGGCTATGATTATGCAAGCACTGCACCGAAATACGGCATAAATTACGGCATTGCGTATAACTTTTAGCGAAAATTTTGGGCAAAAGTGCCTCTTCCGCAGTAATAATCCATATATGGATACCTCTTGTATTTCCTTCCTCGTTTCGCGTACGAGGCATTAAAAGCATTATTCTCTGATTGCGTTTGCAAATGAGGAAGAAATTCGTTAATTTGCAGTCTTATTTGTGCAAAAAAAATTTTGGAATTTGAATTTGTGCTTTTGCAATAGCGTAATAATATCCGCAATCCTAACGATTTTATGTACCGCAAACGTGTGTTTTGCCGGCGAAATTCTCGGCAATTCAACGGTTTGTGCGGGGGATACATGCATATATGCTACAAATTCTGTTGGCGAAATTTCGTGGAAAGTCGTTGGTGGCGAAATCGTCGAATTGCCGGAAATTGCAAACTCTGAGGTTGCCGTAGTCTGGAATTTGGTTGGCGAGTGTAGCGTAAGTTTTAATTCGGTAGACGATTCTGCGACTATCAATATTACTTCGTTCCGCAGACCTGAAGCACGAATTTTCGGGCCGGTTCTCTCCTGCCGATATTCGGAAGACCGCTTTTACTATAAATCCGACAACAAAAATTTGAAAATCCGCTGGGACGTGGCGAACGGTCTCGTGCAGACGCCGTTGGATGCCGATACAATTTTTGTGGTCTGGAATTATTCCGGCACAGGCTATATAACGCTGTATGCAGAAAACGAAAACGGCTGTGTCGATACCATGTATCATTATATTGCAGTTAATGAAACTGCTTCCCCGCAAGTATATGGAAATACAATTGCCTGCGTCGGTTTCCTCGAGGATTATTACACGCCGAAACAGTCGGTTTTGCGCTATAAATGGGAGGCAAGCAACGCACATTTTATCGGACCGGACAACATCGATGATGTATCGATTATCTGGGATTCGGTCGGAGTGCAGGAACTGACTCTTACAGTTACAAATTCTGCCTCCGGATGTGAAGCCGTATACAAAAAATCGGTAGATGTTAGTTATATTCCGCAAGCGCGGATTTCCGATTTTCCGGACATCTGCATGAGTAGCGAAAAATTTGTGCTCTATGGCGGCGAGCCTGCCGGCGGATATTATTCCGGCAATTGGGTTACCGATGGGCAATTTATGACTTCCGCTGCCGGACCCGGCGAGCATGAAATCTACTATAACCGAATGAATGCTGCCGGCTGTATTGGGTCGGATACGGCCAAAATTGTAGTTCGAAGTACTCCCGCAGCACCGAAAATCGAACTGACAGATAATGTTTTATATGCGAAATCTACAGCCGAAGAGATTCAGTGGTATCTCGACGGATATAAAATTCCGGGCGCGGCTTCGCTAATGCATAAGCCGGAACAAACCGGAACTTACACCGCAGTTGCCGGAAATTATTACGGCTGCACTTCGCCACAATCAAATAAAATTTCGATTGATATGTCAGGCGTTGCTGAAGATACTGGCGTGAAAATTTTGCACTCGGATACGCAGATTATAGTCGAAAGCGACGAAACTGTCGCACGCTATCGTCTTTGCGGAATTGCCGGCGACGAACTTGCAAGCGGTGTGGCTTGGGCAAATACTTTTGCGGTGCCGGTTCAGAATATCGGGGCACAAGCCTGCTTTTTGCTGCTATATCGTGCGAATGGCACTATGTCGCATAAAATCAAGGTATTACGTTGAAATTTAAGAAAGAAAAAACCGACTCCGAAGCTTCCGAGATGAGTTTCTTCGACCACTTGGGCGAGTTGCGAAAACGAATAATTTACGCACTTATCGGAGTGGCACTCGGGTGCATTATTGCGGGTTCGTTTATAGATTTCATAATGAATAAAATCCTTCTCGCCCCGGCTACAAATGTACATCTTGTATTGCAAAATCTGCGTCCGTTCGGTCAGCCGTTTCTATATTTTAAGACGATTCTGATTTGCGGGATAATTCTGTCTATACCGCTGATATTATTTCAGTTATGGAAGTTTATCGCTCCGGGACTTTACGAAAACGAACGCCGCTGGGCAGGGAAAATTACATTTTTTACGTCGATCTGCTTTTTCTGCGGAGTAGCGTTTTCATATTTTGTGATGATCCCGTCGATGCTTTCTTTCGCGCAATCTTTTGGCTCCGCCGCAATTGCGAATAACATAGACATAAACGAATATTTCGGCTTTATAACGATGATTTTGCTCGCTTCGGGCATTATGTTCGAGATGCCGATGCTTGCGTTTGTGTTGGCGAAATTCGGAATAGTCCGCGCCCGGACGCTTTCGCGCTACCGTCGGCATTCGGTTGTTGTGATTTTGATTCTCGCTGCGGTGCTTACTCCTACTCCGGACCCGATCAGCCAGTTGATATTTGCCGCACCGCTGTTCATTTTGTATGAAATCAGTATTTTGGTTGCTAAAATTGTGCAACCAAAAGAAATAATCCAATCAGACGAAAAACAATGATGAAAAATATATCTAAATATCTGCTAATTTCCTTTGTGATATGCTTGCTTGGCACATCTTGCAATAAAAACAGTAATCAGCCCGAGACGGAAAATCCGGCTCTCGACGAGGCAAACCGCATGTTTTTGCGCTATGATGCGATGACGAATACCGAAAAACTCGAGCACCTCGACTTGCTCGATTCGTGCATTGCTAATTTAGACGACGTTTTGAAAAAATATCCGAATAATGCCGCCGCAAATTATCTGATGGGTTATGCGCTCGAACGAAAAGAAAATGGCGGTACTACTGTGCTGAACTTTGAGTTGATTGACCGCAGCAAAACCGAAAAAATTTCGAAATATTTCGAAAAAGCGATAACGGACACGAAGTTTCTCCCGGACTATAAGCAGAGCCAATACAGCAAAATTACGGTTTTGTGGGATAATCTCGCTCTGAATTACAGTTTGAAAGGAAAGCCTGATTCGGCAGCTGTTGCTATGGAACATTGCCGCGAAATCGGCGGCTTGCGTCCGGCAAATCTCGAATATGCTGAAAATATTCTGAAAAATCTCCCGCCGAATGCAATTCTTATCGTAGATACGGATCTGGAGACTGCCTGCCTCCGCTATCTTCAATATATTAAAGGGCTTAGGCAAGATGTTTCGGTGTTGAATTATCTGCTTTTCGATTATCAGTGGTATGCAAAATGGATCAGTTTCCCGATAAATCTCACTGCACCGGTCGAAACCGAACTCAGTGATACGGATTTATACGGCTTATATACCGGCTTAACCGAGGATAAACGCACGCAGACAATTGCCGGAATCGAAGTTACTCCGAAGGGTAGTGGAAAGTCGCAGGACGGCAAAGCCGAGGTCTCGATTAACGATAAAATAGTGCTCGCGGTGATTGATAAAAATTTGCGGCGTCGCCCGATTTGCTTTTCGATTACTGCCGCGAAACATGTTCCGTATTCTACCGGATTTGCCGAATATATTGCTCTGCACGGGTTGATTGCCGAACTTCATACAGAGAAAATTTCGCTTTCGAAATCTGTTGCCGGCGATGAAATTTCGGACATGTTGCTGAATCGTTTTCAATTTGATAAATTTATGTCCGGCTCTGCCCGGCTTGATCGCGATGTGATGTTTATCGAACTAAATTATCGATTTGTTTTCTCGCAAGAACTGTTCTATTTCAGCGAATTTGCGAGCGATAAATCCGGTGCAAAAGCGATTATCGGGAAATTCGACGCAGTCTTTCCGCCGTCGCATTTTCCGCGTACAAAAGAAGAAACCGCGATTCTTAAAAAGTTGAAATAAAAAAATGGGCAGATTTTATCCGCCCATTTGAAAAATTTATTAATTAAAATTCGTGTCTGTTAGATTAATATTTCTCTCTTTTCGTTTATCGATTCGAGGGCGGCGATTGTGCAAAGCGTAACCGCACGAATTGAATCATAGCCGATCGGCATCGGCGAGCCGTTCGAGATTGCTTTTATCGTGGCGGCAATTTCTTCGTTGTGTCCTTTTTTGCCGTCGAATTTCTGAATTTTTGTGCGTCCTGCACGAATTAATTTTACCTCGTTGAAGTTGTCCATTACGGCTGTTGCTCCTTGGCAGAAGACTTCGCAATATTCTTTCGCAAAACTTGTGTCGCCGTTTGCGTAGTATTCAAGGCAACCGACCGAGCCATCAGAAAATTTAATTACTAGAGTAGAGTTGTCGTAGTTATAGTCTGCGGCATTTCCGGAGCCGAGCGAATATGCGAACACACTTACCGGCAATGCACCGGTCATAAACGCCATGCAGTCGATGAAATGGCAGCCCTCGCCGATGATTCGCCCGAAGCCCTGATCCGGCTGATAGAGCCAGTTTGTTGGAGGTAAGGCTCCGGCATTCACTCGATATGAAATGTTCATCGGGTCGGTTCTGTCGGTGAAAAACTGTTTCATTGCTTTAAACGGAGCGGAAAAGCGCCGGTTGAATCCTACCATTACCTGCCCATTGTGTGCGGCGATTGCAGAGTCTATTTTGGCAAGTTGCTCGCGAGAAACGCAAAGCGGTTTTTCTACATAAACCGGCTTGCCGGAGTTGACGGCGTCAAGCACCATTTCGGCGTGAAGATTGTGGCGTGTGGCACAAAATACGGCGTTAACGTCTTTATTCGCAATTATGCCGTGCGAGTCGGTTGAACTGATTGCAAAACCAAATTTCTTTGCGACGGATTGTGCATTTACCGGCGTTGCAGTCGAAACTGCGATTAACTCGGCACCGGCTTTTTGAAGTGCCGGAATCAAATAATTTTGTCCGAAAATCCCCGCACCGAGAAATCCGACTTTAACTTTGCCGGTTGCTTTTGGTGTGCTGATGCGGACATCGCGTGCGATTTCGTTCTTAGATTCAGAATATTTAAGCAATATTCCGAGAAACTTTTCGCCGGTTTTGCCGGTAACAATTTTATATGCTTCGGCGGCCTGTTTAATGTCGAAAGTGTGCGTGGTGAGTTCGGCGACGTTGAGTTTTTTATCGTTCATGAGCGAAACAATTGCCTGCATGTTGCGATTTTCAGTCCAGCGAACGAATCCCGCCGGATAGTCTTGTCCGAGAACTTCGTAATTTGCATCATAACGTCCCGGACCGTAGCTGCACGAAATGCGAAAATCAAGTTCTTTTTCGTAGAACGGCGAGCGGTTAAGCGTCATGCCGACGGCACCGACAACAACAACTTTTCCGCGTTTTCGGGCGATTTTCATCGCTAAATCCACCGGACTGCTCGATGCGGTCGATGCTGTGATTATAACCGAGTCGAGTCCGTTTCCGCCGGAAAATGCCATGAAGTTTTTGATATTTTCGCTGCTTGAGGAGAAACACGCGTCGCATCCCGCGTGTTTGGCGGTTTCGAAAGTTGCCGGATCCAGATCGGCACCGACTACCCGGCAACCTGCGGCTTTCAGCAAGCGAACGGTAATTTGCCCGATTAAGCCAAGCCCGATGACGGCGATGCTTTCGCCGAGAGCAGGCTCTGCACGGCGGACGCCCTGCATTGCAATTGAACATACAGTCGTGTATGCTGCCTCTTCAAACGGTACAGCGTCCGGAATTCGGACGGCGAGGTGTTTCGGTACAGCGACAATTTCGCTATGGACTGCGTAATTTGCCCCGGCGCAGGCGACGCGGTCGCCCGGCGCGAACTCCGGACATTTCGATTCGAGCACCACTCCGGCGGAACTGTAGCCGAGAGTTTTGTACGAGTCAAGTTTTGTTCGCACTTTGTTTATTGCAGCGAGGACACCTTCTTTTTTTACGAAATCGATAACGAGTTTGACGGCTTCCGGCTGCTTCTTCGCACGCGTAAGCATCGAACCCTGCGAGTTCGTAACGGAAGTTTTTTCCGTGCCGGCACTAATAAGCGAGAAACGATTGCGGACTAAAATGCCGTTCGGCGGGCACATCGGAGCCGGCAGCTCCATCACCTGCATTTCGCCTGTTTTCTGATATTGCACTACTTGAAGCATATTTATATTCTTCTTTATTTCAAATTCAATTATGCAAAATTACGTAATTTGCACTGCGAAAACAAATTTAAATAATTGCAGCACAATAACCGCTTTGCATATTATGATTTTATGATGTGTGCTGACAAAATGTCGCAACATGTGGCAGAAAAGTGGGACAAGATTTCATACATGACGACACGATGACTGACAGAATGTCGTTAATCGTGTCAAAGTGGCAGAAAATAAAGTTTGGCACGATATTAGTATATAGTAAGGCAAGTTCGCTTGAGAGACCGGATGAAAAAAGAAAACAAATTCAAACATAAAATTGTAAAACAAACTCAAAAGATTGGAGAAATTGAAATGACATACTTTAGAATCAACCCTTGGAAGTCCTTCGAACAGGCACAACGCAGATTTAATGAATTTGCAGGCGAAATCGAAAAAGGCGCTGTATTCGAATACGGCGGATTCAGCCCGAGAGCCGATATAGTAGAGGATAATAAAAATTATTATCTCGTATTGGAACTGCCGGGAATGGCAAAAGAAGACGTGAAAATCAGCGTCAGCGAAGACAGATTATTGACTGTGAAAGGCGAGAAAAAACCGACAGATAGTCGCGAAGCAAAATCAGTACTGCGTACCGAGCGAATGTTTGGCGAATTTAGCAGAGCATTCAGTATGCCGGATAACTTAGATCTCGAACACATTGCTGCGAAATTCGAAAATGGCGTCCTGCAGTTGGTTATGCCGAAAATCGAACCTCCACAGCCGAAAGAAATTGAAATCAGCATTGACTAAGTGCTTTAAAATTAATTAATAATGTTAAACTAAAATATATAAGGAAAATATCATGGCTATTATGAGAATCGATCCGATAAAGGGTCTCGAAACAATCAGTAAAAAAATGAACGATTTCATGAACGAGTTTGAAAAAGGCGTATCGCTTGAATACGGCGGATTTGCTCCGAGAATCGATATTATAGAAGACGAAAAAAAATTATATGTACAGGCAGAACTTCCCGGCATCGCGAAAGAAGACGTGAAACTGAAAATTAACTCCGATGGCGTGCTCTGCATCTCAGGCGAGAAGAAACGCTGCGAAAAATGTTGCGAAAACAAAGACAGCATCGAAGTTGTTCGAATCGAAAGAAGTTTCGGCGCATTTAACAGATCTTTCCAATTGCCGGAAAATATAGACAAGGACAGCATTAAGGCGAAATTCGAGAACGGCGTTCTTGAGATCACTCTCGATAAAATCGAGCCCGAAAAGCCGAAAGAAGTCCATGTAGAAATTCAGTAACACACCAAGACACACATACTTTTTAAAATAGAATCATATTTCCATACGGGCATTGCACTTCGAAAGGGTGCAACGCCTTTTTTTTGTTCGAGTGCCGACTGAAAGCCGTCAACTCCTCCGGCTCAATAGAAACGTACTGGCAGGATTATTGGATTTTTCGCCACTAAGGTACTTTTTCAATCGTCTTAATATACCTATTTTGAAAATGAAGGTAAAGAGATGGCAAGAGTAAATCTTCTCGAAGGTAAGGAATCCTCGGTAATCGTAAAACTTGCGACGCCGATGGTACTCGGCCTGCTCAGTGTAATAGGCGTGAGCTTGGTTGATGCTTATTTTGTCGGCAAAATCGGCACGAACGAACTTGTCGCATTTGGCTTTATTTTCCCGGTGATGTTCACGTTTAACGGAGTTATCCTGGGAATCGGCTCCGGAGCTTCAACCCGTGTGGCGAAAGCAGTCGGCAGCGGAAATATTTTGCAGGCAAAGCGCATTTTGACTGATGCACTGCTATTAGGCGTGTCGCTGGTTATCGTGCTTTCCGTAATCGGCAAACTGACTATCGACCCGGTATTTACCATGCTTGGTGCGACGCATGAGACGCTTCCGCTCATTCGCGATTTTATGCATATTTGGTATAGCGGAGCGGTGCTTGTAACTTTTCCGATGATCAGCGTTGCCGTATTGGTTGCAATCGGCAATACGCAGGTGAGTTCGCGGTTGCAGATGTCTGTGATGCTTGGTAACATAATTTTCGATCCGATATTTGCATTCGGATTTTTGTTTATTCCGGCGATGGGCTTCTGCGGAATTGCGGTTGCGATGCTGATTTCGCGTATTTTCGTCTTATTTTATGCACTATATGTGCTGATCAAAAAAGAGAAAATGGTTACTTTCGAGCGTCTGACAATTGGAAGATTGCTTCTATCCTGGAAAGATATTCTCTACATAGGGCTGCCGAATGCCGGAACAAATATCATTATGCCGGTCGGATTTGGAATTATTACGCGTATGGCTGCCGGATTCGGCAAAGAAGCAGTTGCGGCGATTGCAGTAGCAGAGCGTGTCGAGACTATTGCGCAGATAATCCTGCTGGCACTGGCGAACTCCATGGGAGCATTTGTCGGGCAAAATTCCGGAGCGGGTAATGTACAACGCATTCGCACCGGCACACGCAAGGTAATGCAATTCTCGTTCTATTGGGGCGGCATAATGCTCGTGGGACTGTATTTCTTCGCAGACCGGCTGATTTTGCTTTTCAATACCGATCCGAAAGTAATTGAAATTTTCACATCGTATTTTCATATCATGGCGTTCGGCTACGTCATGGTCGGAAATATATTTATTGTGCAGTCGATATTAAATGCTTTTATTATGCCGTTCCATGCTTCGATGCTCATGATAACGCGAATTTTTATTCTGTATGTGCCGTTTGCAATTATGCTGAGTTCGGTTATGGGAATTAACGGGATTTTCTGCGCCGGTCTGATTGCAAACGTTTTGACCGGATTTGTCTCGATTATTGTCTTTCGCCGGCAGAGCAAAAAAGTCTTTTCGGCAATGCAGTGAAATTTTCTTGTATTTAAGGAATAAAATCGTTAATTTAGCGTAGAAATATATATATGATAGCATGATTATTTATGTACGGCAAAAATTAGCGTAATAATTTTCCGGCGGAGAAACAGATTATGAAAGCAGATGAAATATTAGCGAAAATTCAGACGATTTTCGGAGTTTCGAAGTTAGAATTGTTTGCTGTTGCGCTATTGCTTTTGGGCGTAGTGTTGGCGATTCCTGCACAGGAAGTTTTTCGGGATAAGCGTATCGAGCCGGAAGTCGATAATTCGGTTATGGCGGCGATGGTGAACGAATGGGCGGAGAAAAACCGCACTACATACGTTGGCTCGAACGTCGAAGGCGAGGCAAATCCGCAACTTGCAGCCGGCGATACAGTTATAGAAAAGGAAAGCAAATTTCCGAAAAGTAAAAAGAAAGAGGCTGTCCCGGCGGGAACGAAAATCAACATCAATACCGCCTCGAAAGCCGAACTAATGCGTCTGCCGGGAGTAGGCGACGCGATGGCGAACAAAATTATCGAGTATCGCTCGAAAACACCGTTTAAAGAAATATCCGATATTACGAAAGTAAAAGGTATCGGCGAGAAAAAATTCGAGAAGATGAAACCTTCTCTCACTATATAACAGAAAATAATGCCTGAAAAAAGAATATTCCGTCACATAGAAATCGGAAATCTCAAAATTGATAATCCGGTGTTGCTCGCACCGATGGAAGGAATTACAGACGAACCATTCAGAATAATCTGCAGGGAAATGGGCGCGGATATTGTATTTAGCGAGTTTGTAGCCGCCGAAGCCTTGATACGCGACGCGAAAAAATCGTTCGCAAAAATGACTTTTTCCGAATTGGAACGTCCAATAGCTGTACAAATTTTTGGAAACAATGCCTACGCGATGAGCGAAGCGGCAAAAATTGTAGAGCAGCAGGGAGTCGATATTCTCGATTTGAATTTCGGCTGCTGGGTGCGAAAAGTAGTAAATCATGAGTCCGGCGCGGCACTTTTGAAAGATCCGGACCGCATGGTCGAGATTACTCGCGCTGTAGTCGAGGCGGTGAAAATTCCCGTTACGCTGAAAACGCGGCTCGGCTGGAACGACAGTACGAAAAATATTGCCGAAATTGCTCCGCGGCTCGAAGATACCGGTATAAAGATGATTTCGCTGCATTGCCGCACCCGCGAGCAAGCCATGCGCGGAAATGTCGATTGGTCGTTTATCGAAAAGGTAAAGGAAAAAGTCTCGCTGCCCGTGATTTTGAATGGTGACGTAAAAACGCCGGAGGACGCTGTTCGCGCATTTACCTCTACGCCGTGCGACGGCATTATGATTGGGCGTGCAGTAGTAGGCAATCCGTTTTTGTTCAGGCGCGTACGTCTCGCGCTCGACTATGGCGGTCAAGCAGAAAATCCGCTGATTGACGAGCGAATCGCGACCTGCATGCGGCATTTGAATTTATCGCTCGAGCACGACGGCTATCCAAAGGGAATGTTTGAGTTCCGCAAGCATTATTCCGGCTATCTGAAAGGCATGTATAATGCTTCGAATGTACGGCAAAAGTTGGTCGTAATGAATGATCTCGATGAAATTAAAGATACTTTGCTTGAGTATGCCGAAGAGGTGAAACGCTATGAAGCAGAAAAAGCACAACTTGCCACGGAACCTGCCGAATGGCGTCCGGACAACGAAAAATCAACCATGTAAGCGGTCATCAAGTCTTCGGATTTGATTTTTTAGTATTTAGAATGTAAAAATATTCTCAAACAAAAAATTACAAAAATGAAAATACTCCGATATTTGCTCGTTTTGCTTTTTGCCGCGACCTGCGGAAATGCACAGGAAGTACAAAATATATTTTTTGATGCGGTAACTTTTAAGTCGGACTCCGCCGGAATGGCACGGCTCGACTGCTATGCCGTAGTGCCGTTTCAAGCGTTGAAATTTAAGGCTTCCGGCGATAAATATTATTCGAAATATACGGCATATATGTCTGTGATTGACGAAAATGAACGTTCAGTCGCCGAGAAAAAATTCGAGCGAACGCTCAAAGCGGACAATTACTTCAATGCACAGGGCGGAGCCGGAGATTTCGATTATTTGGCGTATTCTTTCAATCTGAATCCCGCAAAATATAAGGTGCGTCTTACAGTTAAGAGCGAATATAACAATACGGAATATGAGCGTCGGCGAACGATTTCGCTGATTGATTTCGATTCGCACGACTTTACGCTGAGTGGTGTTTTGACCTGCAGCAAGATGGAAGAAAATGCCGGCGAATACGAAATTACTCCGTATTTATCCGATAACATTGCACCGATTATGACCTCGTTTATATCGGTTTTCGAGGCTTATAATAAACTCGTCGAGCGTCCGATGAAATTCGTTGCGAAACTTTTTAATGCCGAGACCGGCGAAATCGCCTTTTGCAGCCGCTTCTTTGATCGCACAATAAAAGTAGGAACTTCGAGCAATTATATCCCGATGCAGTTACCGAAAAATTTGAAGCAGGGCGAGTATTTTCTGCGAATTTTTGCTTTGCCGGCGGATTGCGATACGACCGATTACGATAAGCAGATTATTGCCGGGACAGAGCGCAGCGTGAGTATTTTCCGCAGTTTCGGAAACGGCGTTTATGAAGATATCGAAAAAGCAATTGCACAGTTGCGCTATGTGGCAGAAGATAACGAAATCGACGAAATGAAAGACGCAAAGGACGAGGACGAGAAAATCCGCCTTTTCGATGAATTTTGGGCAAAGCACGATCCGACGCCCGGAACCGACCGTAACGAGGCTTTCGAGGTATATTTTTCACGCGTTAAATATGCCGAAGAGCGCTTCTCCGGAGCACGCTCGCGCGGTTGGCGTTCGGACATGGGACACGTTTTTATCGTTTATGGAAATCCATCGACGACTGAGCGCTCGACACCGGACTATCGTGGCAGAGTAACCGAAAAATGGACTTATGCAAACGGCGACACATTTATTTTTATCGATTACAGCGGATTCGACGATTTCAGGCTTTATTCGCCAAATATAGTCAGCGATAAATTTTCATACGACTTATAACGGAGGAAACATGAAAAACACAGCACTGATAATTCCGGCCGGCGGAATCGGCAAGCGTCTCGGCGTAGAAACTCCGAAACAATATATCGAAATTGCCGGCGTGCCGATTATTATCCGGACGATAAAAAACTTCGAGCATTTTGATTGCATTAACGTCTGCGTGGTGGCGGCACATCCCGACAGGCACGAGTTTATTTGTGAGAAAGCCGAACAATTTAAGGTGAAAATTCCGGTTGTGTGCGTCCCTAACGGCAAAGAGAGAATCCTCTCGGTCTATAATGCACTTGAGAGCGAATATTGTTCCGAATCGGAATTTGTGCTGATTCACGACGCTGTCAGACCTTTTGCCGACAGTGCGTTGGTAAAAAGTATTGTGAAAGAACTTGCCGGTAACGACGCGGTGATTCCGGTTTTGAAGCCGAAAGATACGATAAAACTGTTAGATGACGACGGCATGGTAGTTCGTACTTTGGACCGTGAGCATTTGTGCATGGTGCAGACTCCGCAGGCATTTCGGACATCGTCGATCCTTGCTGCATATAAAAAAGCGCTCGAAGTGGGATTTTTCGGTACGGACGATGCGTCGGTTGCCGAATTTTACGGCATGGCGGTCAAGACTGTTGCCGGTTCATCGCGGAATTTCAAAATCACAGACCTGAACGACCTGAACGAAGCCGAGAGGCTGGTAAAATAAAAAACGGATTTTTCGGATAATTGAAAATTAATAAATGTAATAATTCGTCTTAAAATACAAAATAATTAATTATATGTGGTATTTATGAAAAAAATTCTTTTTGCAATATTATTTGGATTTGCCGGAATTAGTGCTTCCGCAGTGGAAGTGCCGCCTCCGCCGGTAAGTAAGGCAGACTCGGTTATCGCTGCAAGAGAATGGAAGCCGAGCGGAAATACCGGAGTAAATATCAGCCAGGTATCATTTACAAACTGGTCGCAGGGCGGCGAAAACTCACTGACCTGGTCATTGTTTTTTAATTTCGGATTGAACAAGAATTTCGAGAAGTTTCGCCTGAAAAATCAACTTAAAGTTGCATACGGAATGACGAAAATTGGCGACGAACCATTTAAAACGAACGAAAACGAAATCTTCCTTGAAACCGTTCTGACATATAAACTTGCGTGGAATATTGATCCGTATTTCTCGAATACGGTGCGAACCGTTATTGCGGACGGCTATGATTATGCGGTCAAGCCGAAAAAGCAGATCTCTACTTTCTGGGATCCGGGCTATTTGACGCAGTCGTTCGGTTTTGCTTTCGATAAAATCGATGGCTTGAATACGCGTCTCGGTGTCGCATTTCAGGAAACTTTCACGAATAAATTTCGTCAATATACGACCGATGCCGACCATCCGGACAGAACATTTAAGTTTGAGACCGGTGTCGAATCCGTAACGTCGTATAAGTGCAATTTTTCCGATAATCTGCTCTATCAGGGCAGGTTTCGCTTGTTCGGGCGCTTCGACAATCTCGACGTCTGGGATGTTCGCTTTGATAACACGCTTACGGCGAAGATCACGAAATATATTAATGTGAATTTTACGGCACTAGTTGTGCATGAAATCAGTCAAACCCGTCGCACTCAGTTGAAGCAGGGATTGCAGTTCGGTTTCATTTATAATTTATTTTAATAATCATGGAATTAACAAAAGAACAATATTCGCAAATTGCGGCAGTCGAAAAAGTTGTTTCGAAGGCACGCGGAAAACTTGGCGTGGCTGATATTTGTGCCGAAACCGGGTATGCCGCTCGCGACGTAGATTCGCTGATGAATGTGCTGATGGAACGCTATCGTTGCCGGCTGAAAATGAATCCGGCGGACGGACGTTTGCAATTTAATTTCGAATTTCCGCTGCGCCGACGCGACGAAATAACTTTTCATGAGCGTTGGAATAACTTTACAAATGCAGTCTGGAAAATTTTCAAGGCGGCATACAAAGTGTCTTTCGGCGTCGTAATGGCAGTATATTCGATTGTTTATGTAGTGATATTGTTTGCACTTTCCGTGGCTACTAATTCGTCTGATGACGATGATCGGCGAGGCGGAGGAGAACTTTCGCGATTTCTCACCATGCGGCTGATTCTGGAATTTGTGGGCTATATAGCGGAAGTGCTTTTTAATCGCGAACACAAAACACGTCGCGAGTATTATGTGCAGGACGGAAAGCGTTGCTATCGCGAATATCGCGAGGAATCACCGTCGTTTGTCAAGGGCGTTTACCAGTTCGTATTCGGACCGGACGTCCCGAAATATGATCCGCTAAACGATTCGAAGGAAGTCATTGCGTTTCTGCGTACGACAAATGGTCGGCTTACAGCCGGCGATATAGTCAATCTTTCGGGGGCAACTCTCGATGAAGCCGAATCGCGCCTCGCGGAATATGCCGGCAAGTTTGGCGGCGAACTTCACGTAGAGCCTTCCGGAGTAGTGGTCGGAGAATTCGAACGCATTTTGCAGAAAGAGAACGTACAACTTCATGGCGGCAAAATTGAATATTATGCGAATGAAGTCGAACCTGCGGTAAGCCTTACCGGCAACTCAAGCAAAACAAATGCCGGTGCATGCGTGCTGACAGGCTTTAATTTGCTGATGTCGTTTATTATTTCGTGCGGCGGAATAGATGCGTATATCGGTGGTTATTCCGGCTTGATCGTTGTGTTGCTTGGCTATTTTCCGCTATTGCTTTCGTTGCTGTTTTTCATAATCCCTTTGTGCAGAATTCCGTCAGTATCGCGCCGGAAAGCACAGCGCGAGCGGAATATTGTCCGCAAGTTTTTGATTGAATATATTGTAAGCAATTCGGAAAACGGCATTAAAAAGAGCAGCATTTCACGCATTGCCGAGATGAACCGCATTCCGGCAAATATGCTGCAGAGTGTGCTGAATAAACTTGTTCTCGAACTTCGTGGCGAAGTAAAACTCGACCCGTCCGGCGATGCAGTCTATGATTTTTCTGTGTTTAAGGAAGAGCTGCGAAGATAAAAACAGAATTCTAAATTTATAAAATATTAAAATTATTTGCAAATTTCGACAAAAAATATTAAATTGGATATAGTAAAACCTCGATATAATTAATTGAACGGATAATTTATGATTAAGTCAATAGAAGAATTGGAATTAAAGGGCAAACGTGTCCTGCTCAGAGTTGATTTCAATGTGCCGCTGACAGATGATGGAAAAGTAGCAGACGATAAACGCATTGTACGGACTTTGCCGACAATCGACGCAATAATAAAGGGCGGCGGAATACCGGTGATTGTCTCGCATCTTGGGCGCCCGAAGGGGGCACCGGATCCGAAATTTTCGCTAAAACCGGTATCGGAATATCTTATTAACAAGTTAGGTTATCAAGTGCTGTTTTGCACTGATTTCCCGAGCGAAAGTGCCCGCAAACTCACTACTGCGGCTGTAAATGGCGAAATTATACTTTTGGAAAATATTCGCTTCTTTGCCGGCGAAACGAAGAATGACCCGGAACTCGCGGAAAAACTTGCGAAAATGGGCGACATCTATGTTAATGATGCGTTCGGAACGGCTCACCGTGCTCACGCTTCTACCGCTGCAGTTGCGGAACTGTTTTCGGAAAAAGCAGCCGGAAAATTAATGATGGAGGAAGTGAACTTCCTGCAGAAATCGACTAAAAATCCGGAGCGCCCGTTTACGGCGATTCTCGGCGGAGCAAAAGTATCGGACAAGCTCGGCGTTATCGAAAATTTGCTCAACAAATGCGATAATATCGTAATCGGTGGTGGCATGGCTTTCACTTTCTTGAAGGCAATGGGCAATGAAATCGGAAAATCGCTCCTCGAAGCCGAACATGTAGAACTGACGAAAAATCTGCTCGAAAAAGCAAAAAGCAAGGGCGTAAAAATCCTGCTTCCGGCAGATGTGGCAGTTACAGATAAGTTCGAAGACCGCGAAAATCCGCAAATCGTCTCTGCTTCGGCTATTCCTGCAGATGTACTCGGCATGGATATAGGTACTGAAACAGTTAAAGAATTTGAAAAAATAATTAATGATTCGAAGACGATAGTCTGGAATGGTCCGATGGGCGTATTTGAATTTTCGGGCTTTGCAAAAGGAACTTTCGCAATTGCTTCGGCGGTTGCAAATGCTACTAAAAACGGTGCATTAAGTGTAATCGGCGGTGGCGATTCTGCCTCGGCAGTCAAGAAACTCGGATTCGAAAAACAAGTCAGTTATATCTCGACCGGTGGCGGTGCGACGCTCGAATTCCTTGAAGGTAAAGAACTTCCCGGCGTAAAAGCACTTGAAATATGAAATAATCTTTATGCCGGTTCGTCTTCTTACGATATTTTGTCGTAGAAGGTCTGAACCGGCAGATTATCGCATTTTTAAATCAATTTAGATTAGTTGAGTGCAATCGACACGCCTGAATTATCAGTTATCGTGAAGATTATTTTGTAATCCAAGCGGAACTTGCTGCTTGATAAAAATAAAAAAATACTCCTTGGCTTTGGAGTTCCGGCTTAATATGTCGTATCTGTGATGGAAATAATTTGTTCGGAATAGAAAGATGAAATTATTAAGTAATAAAAATTAATATGACAAAGCACATAATTCCTGATTTTATGAGTGCTGCAAAAGTGCTGATCGCATGTTTTATGTTTGTCTGGGGAAGTTGCAATGCAATTTCGCAGACGGCAAATCCGGCAAACTGGATGTATCCCGACGGAAATTCCGAGGGGACACGCTATGTTAAATATCGCTCCGGAACTCAGTCCATAGATTCATTCAAGGTGAAGTGGTCGACTCCGGATATTTCCGGCGACATTAAGCCACTTATTGGAAATGTTATTAATAACGGAAAGATTTTCCCGGGTTTTTCCTATGCTCCGAATGAAATTGTTGCGGTGCGAAGCGGGCAAATTGTCGTTGTAGATGCTACGGGCAAGACACACGGCAAAACCGACTTTCTCCCTTATTTAAAAGATGTTTCCTCGTTGATTGATACGACAAAATACGACATGCTGACCGGCTCGACTTCGCCGCTCGTGATGGGTATAGAAACCGTAGAAATGCAGAGTGCGGACAGCCTCTCGTTTGCATATATTGCGGGATTTCATGCCGAAGCCGATACAGTGCGGCTGCTTCGCAGAATCGCACTCGATATGCGTCCATACTCGCCGAATAATTATGCGGCAATAAAACCGATCTACGGCAGAAAATACGACGACTACGACGAAGATACAAATGATGAATTTTTTATGTTCGGGACGGTGAATACTTCGTCGCCGACGATTCTCGAGGGAAGTTATAACACGTTGCCGTATTTTCGCGGCCTGGCGCAATTTCGTCC
>JAQUZU010000130.1 GCA_028691175.1 Candidatus Kapaibacterium sp.
ATAATAAACCTCCATGTATAAAAAGTTATCTTTTCTTGGGGCTTCCTGCCGCATAGTTTTTCCTATCGAAAGATATTATCGACGCATTTAAGTAAATCTTTAGCAATTTCTAAAAAATAAATCCTTTTTTATAGAAATCTGAGATTTTTCTCTCGCACCGCTATTTGTCAAGTTCTCTTTCGGATAATATTATCGGATAAATCAAGTCTATCTTTAATAATATCTTAAAATAAATATTTCAACTAAAAACGTGCCAAAAATTCGATAAAGTAAAACTATTTTCGTAATTTTGCAATTAATTCTCTGAATGTAAAACGCATAAATTGTATCTCATGCTGAACATCACACAATTACTTCACATAGATAAAAAAATAGTTCTCGCCTCTGCATCGCCACGCAGAAAATTTCTGCTCGAACAGATCGGACTTGATTTCGAAATTATTCCCGCAGATATCGACGAACATAATATTTCCGCGCCCGAGCCACGCGATATCGCAAAAAATCTCGCCGCTCAAAAAGCGCGTGCCGTCGCTTCGGAACTCGATTTTCCGGCTTATGTGATCGCTGCGGACACAATTGTCGTCTTAGACGGCAAAATTCTAAATAAACCGGTCGATGCCGCGGACGCAAAACGCATGCTGCAAACTCTGAGCGGGCACACTCACACGGTATATTCCGGTGTTACGGTATTAGATGTGCCGGGCAATCGCGCAATTGAAGACGTACAAGCCACCAAAGTCACTTTCCGCGAACTGAACGAAGCCGAAATTGACGCGTATGTCGCCACCGGCTCGCCATTGGACAAAGCCGGTGCATACGGTATTCAAGACGATTTCGGGGCTGTTTTCGTGTCGCACATCGAGGGATGCTACTATAATATAGTTGGACTTCCGCTCGAAATGCTTTATACAAATCTATCGAGGCTGGTCTCAAATGTTTAAGTCTAAAGACAAAATATTTACGGCAACCCTGATTTTGCCGTGGCTGATTACTTTCGGAATTTTCTGGCTTTATCCGCTGATTTATGCCGGCTGGCTGAGTCTGACCAATTATTCGACGCTGACAAACACGATGACTTTTATTGGATTAGACAACTATAAGGCAGTATTTTCCGACAATGTTTTCTATATGGCGCTACGCAATACCGCAATTTTTACATTCGGGACGGTTCCGGTTACGACCTGCATAGCACTTTTTCTCGCAGTTCTTTTAAACAGCAAACTTGCACGCTTCCGCGAATTTTTCCGCACGTCATTCTTTATTCCGTCTGTAACCTCGCTGATTGTTATCTCTATGATTTTCAGTAACTTATACACACAGGACGGCAACATCAACTATATTCTCGGTTCGCTCGGTTTGCCGCACCCGAAAATGGGATTTCTGCAGGATACCTCCACCGCGCTCCTCTCGATTATGGCGATGGATATTTGGAGTGCAGTCGGCTATTATATGATATTGTTTCTTGCCGGAATGCAGGCAATCCCACAGGATTTATATTCTGCGGCAGACATTGCCGGTGCCTCCGCGTGGCAGAAATTTAAGCGAATTACACTTCCGATGCTGAAGCCAACGCTCGTTTTCGTGATTTTTATCAATGCGATCAAATCTTTCCAGATATTTATAGAAGTTATGATTATGACACAGGGCGGACCAATGAATTCCACGACGACGCTCGTTTATTCGGTCTATACTAATGCGTTCGACAAATCCGATTCAATGGGTTATGCCTCCGCACTCGCATACGTCGTCTTTTTTATTCTGCTGATTTTCACTTTTATACAGCAAAAATTACTAAAAACAGAGAATAATTAGCATTTTTTCGGCTTATTTTAAAAAAAATAAAAAAGTGCTTGCACATATCGGGCATTTTCCGTAAGTTTGTATTCTCAAAGGTTGAGCATTGACAAAGTTTTTGACAAAGAAAATTGGCCCCATAGACTAACGGTTAGGTCACCACCCTTTCACGGTGGCAGTATGGGTTCGAATCCCGTTGGGGTCACAATTCAATGTCGGTTTGGTCATTCACCTTAGAATGGCCCCATAGACTAACGGTTAGGTCACCACCCTTTCACGGTGGCAGTATGGGTTCGAATCCCGTTGGGGTCACAATTAAACCTGCAAAATATTTTTGCAGGTTTTTTTATATTATACAATATTATTTCGCATAATTCTTCTATGTTTTTTTAAAAACAATAGAATTGTACTATGAGAACACTCACTTGCATATTATGCGGAATAATTTGTAGCGGATATACCTTGTTCGCTCAATCCTCGCCAATTCAACCGGAACAAGAACCCCAAAGGCACTATCTCGGAATGATTTTAGGCTTAGGCCAAAACATTCAACTCGGAGATGCATACGTAGACTGTCCGAGCGCAATTTTCACGGGCGGAACAAAATTCGGATATTCCTTAGGTTTATTATACGAATATACTCTGTCAGGAATTTTTACCGTCGGCGTGTCCGCTACGTATAGCAGCCATGGCATCAACGCAACATTTACCGAAACGGAACCGTGCTCCATCGATTACACAGTCAATGGCGTTCCTCAGACAACTGTAGCAAATATCAGCTTCAAAAACGATCTTGCAGTCGATTTGGGCAACATTGCAATTGCCCCGTATATCAAATGGAATCCGTGGAAATTTATGTTTCTGCGCGTGGGAGTGGCAGTCGGAACAAACGTTTCCACAAGCCTGATACACACGAAAACAGTTGCACAGCGCACCGTGCGCCTCCCAAACGGCGAAATATGGACAGTAAAAGTCGATGGCGAACCGACCCTGCAGGACAGCGAAGTCCTCGAAGCTGTTTCTCCGCAGATTTATATTCAGCCGGCGTTGGGATTTAATATTCCGTTCTCGGAAAAATTAATTTTTTCTCCAATATTCGAATACGGAATTCCGCTGGCAAACGTCAGCGATTGGGGCGATAATTTCAAAGTAAGCACTTGGAGAATTAATTTCGAATTGCGACTTCAAATCGCGAAAAAGAATTATTAATCGGCAGGAATAAAAGCAAGAACCTCGCCCTCGACGATTTCCACCGTTGCATAATCGGCGGCAAAAACATTGCGCGCTCCCTCGCGATAGCCGAGTTCAAGTCGTTCATTTTTTAGCGGATAGGATAAATTGTGCGTCGTAACTACTGCGCTCGGCTGCGGAATCAGCGAAATCAGTTCGCCGGGTTTTGCATGAAATTCATATTTTCCCTTCTGCAGCACGTATGAGATTCGCCCGTGTTCATAAACGGCAAGTTGCAGAGTAGCGGAATATTTTTTCAGTACGCTCCAATTGTTCAGCGTGTGTTCGAGCAATCCGCCGGAAAATCCGATAATCAACAGCCTGTTCCAGCACTTGTGAAATGAAAAAATCAGGCATTTCTCGAAGTCGTTCGTTTCCTGATCCGGATCTTTAACAAATCTTTCGGACGGAAAATTTTTTGCCGGCTCACTTTCGCCGAACGAATCCCCATCGCCGACTACATAGTCCGGCATAATCCCGTGCTCCAACAACACTTTTCCGGCACCATCTGCAGCAATTAGCGGCTTTTCGCTGAATTTTCGCACAGTATTTTCGCCGGGAAATTCGCCCATCAAACATATAACGGCGTCATATTCGAATTTTTTTTCAATAATTTTCACCTAATACTCCCACTCGCCAATCATTTTCAGATGGTCGTCCAATTTGAATTTCAGGAGCATTTCTTTCGTTTCTTCGCGCGAAAGGCGAAATTTTTCAATTTCGGGATTATTAGCCATTTCAAGTGCAAATAAGCCGAGAATCGCAGCTGCGTCGCTGAAATATCTTTGATTTGCCTTATCAAATGTATCGCCGAAATCGTGATAATGATGATACACTTCATCGTCCGGCAAACCGCCGAAAGTAATAGTCGGAACTCCCTTCTGCAAAAACGGTGCGTGATCGCTGCCGAGCCACGGCTTTTCATCTGCCGTCTGCTTGATTTTATAGCCGGAAAGCGACGCAACAAATTTCTCGGCACTGATTCTCATCGCTTCAACTCCCATAATATTTATGGAATTAGGCGAGCCGGGCATATCCATGTTCAAAACTGCAACTACCGAATCGGAGATTTCGCCGGCAAGTTTTTTCGCACCAAGAATGCCGATTTCCTCGGCATCCGTCCAGACGCATTCAATCGTGAAATAATTTTCCGAATTATACTGCTTAATAAGGCGTGCAATATCAAGCAAAACAGCCGTTCCCGAGCCGTTATCGATTGCTCCGGTCGAGACGTCCCACGAATCATAATGTGCTAATAGCAGGATTTTTTTCGTCGATTTTCCGGCAAACTGTGCCCGTATATTCGTCATCTTGCTCGGGAAACAATCGGATTTCACCTCGAAATCAATCGCAGGTTTCAAGCCCGATTTTATCTGTTCATCGATCATCAATTGATCCTCTGCGGAAATGCAGAAGCACGGCAATTCAACCTGCTCGGCGTTAAAACTTGGAGCACTCATCAGCACCATGCCACCCTTTTTAGAGCTTGGAAACAGCACGCACGCAGCCCCGCGTTCGCACGCAATTCTGACAATTTCCCGGCGAGCGACAGATTTTTCGCGTTTCACTTTTGCCGGTTCAAGCAAAATTGCCTTTCCCACAACGTCTATATCTGCATAATCCCCATCTTGACCACCGTAAATAACAGCAATTTCTGCAGTTTTTCGCGTGCATGCCGCGGAATATCCGGCTGCATACGCGCGCAATTCTTTCTTGAACGGTGCCACAAGACAGGCATGGTCTTCGTCGCGCCGCCAAGCGTTAAAATCATAAGATTGAGTGAAATATTTTATTCCGAGCGAGTCAAGTTTTCGCTGCAAAATTTCGCGTGCGACTGCCGATGCAGGCGAGCCGGCAAGGCGTCCGCCGGCAAACGTGGTAATTTCGTTCAGCGTACTATAGGAAATATTATCGCGATATGCCGAGCCGACGAAAGCATTTTT
>JAQUZU010000131.1 GCA_028691175.1 Candidatus Kapaibacterium sp.
ACAGAATTGTCAAAGGCTGTGAAATCAGCAAAATATTGATATAATATCCAATTCCTCCCAGTCGGGAGTTTCCTTCTATTGCTGTGGTGATTTGTGGCAGGAATAAAGCATTCCAAAATTCAGATCCATGCAATAATCCCATATTAATATACCAAAGCGAACCCAGCAAAAAACCGCAAGAGTATGCAAGAATTAGCTGCTTCCATTTGTGGAATTTAATTGCAAATATTAGTGCAAATGCAAGCGGGAACAGTGAAATAGTGATTTTTGTCAGCATTCCTCCCGCGAAGGAAAGTGCTATTGCTATCAAATAAATGGTGCTTTTTGACTTGTCTGCTTGAAGGTGATAACGTATCAGCAACCATAAATTTAGCAAAAAAAGCATGTTGAGCGGAATCTCTGTCATCGCTTGTCGAGAATAGTAATTCCAGAGGATAGAGGAGGCCAGCAGAATTGGCGCAATTATGGCTTTGCGGTCAGTAACAAATTTCGCAATATTGTATATCAGAATTAGCGATAAAATTGAGCAAATAACTGAAAATAAACGAATTGCAAACAGATTGTTACCGAAAATCCGCATGTTGAGATTAATTGCCCAAACAGTAAGCGGCGGTGAAGTGGATGAATATAAGCCTCCAAGTGATTCGTTTGTTTGATCAATAAAATTTCCGGAAGTTGTAATACTTTCTGCCCGACAAGCGTAAAGAGCTTCGTCCCACGGCTGGAGTTCGCCGGAGTTGAACTTTAAAAGAACCAGCAGGCTAAGTACAAGTAAAATAAAGTAATTATATGTTTGCCCGTGTTCCATTCATTTATAATATTTTTAGCAGAATAAAGCCGAGCGACGACAGTATGCCATGAAAAAATACCATTTGACCGGTGCCGGCAAGTACTGAATTAAGAGCTGTGCCGTCTTTTGTTTTCATATCGTTGAGAAGTTTTAAGCCAAACGGTATCAGTGCTAGCGGAAACAGGAACATGACCGATGATTTGATAACATAGAGTACAACCGGCACAATAAATGCAAGCATCATAAGCGAACGATACATGAAAATACAATTTTCGCGTCCTAACCTGGTTGAGAGAGTGAATTTTCCGGCTTTTTTGTCGGTATCTATATCGCGGAAATTGTTGATTCCGAGAATGTTCATCGATAAAAATCCCGGCGCAAATGAAGCAAGTAAGCATATCGGGCTGAGTTCGAGGGTTTGTGCATAGTAAGTGCCATTTACCGCTACAAGTCCGAAGAAAATCAAAACGCAAATGTCGCCTAAGCCGTGATATGCAAGCGGATATGGTCCGCCGGTGTAAAGCCACGCAAAAATTAGCGCGATAACACCTGTAATCAAAATCCAGATACCGGAATTCAGAATAATAATTCCGCCAAGACTAACTGTAATGATTCCAAGCACGATTGCACCGACGGACATTTCTTTAGCGGATATTATTCCGGAGGCAACCATTCGCTGCGGTCCGGTGCGTTCCTTTGTGTCGGCACCGCGTTTAAAATCGTAAATTTCATTTACAAAATTTGCGATAATTTGCATGAAGGCAGAGCATAGCAAGCAAAGAACTGCGATCATAATATTCAATTTTCCATCGCAAAATGCAATTGATGAACCGAGAAGAACCGGAACAGTTCCGGCGGGCAATGTTTTCGGGCGAGTGGCGAGCAGCCAATGTTTGGTACTTGCCATTATTTTACTACTCCGATGTAAATATATGCAATGCCGAAAGTAAGTTTATAGGCTTTTGAAGATGAAAATGCGTTTGTTGAACGCATTATTTCAATGAATTTATCTCCGCATGGAAATTTGGCGGCAGTTTGTGGCAGATACGTATATGGCGATGCGTTGCCGGCGAAAATCTTACCGAGTTTAGGCATTATATATCTGCTGTAAGTCTTATAAAACCAAGAAAATATGCCATGTGGTTGTCCAAATTCAAGTACGCAGACTTTTCCTCCGGACTTTATCACGCGTGCCATTTCGCTTAAACATTTTGCGGGATTATCTACGTTTCTAATGCCGAATGATATAGTTGTTGCATCAAAGGAATTATCAGAAAATTCCAAGTTCATTGCATCGGCAAAACCGAATTGCACGTTACTTTTGCGGACTTTTGCTTTCATGCGTGCTACGTCGAGCATTCCTTCGCAAAAATCTGTTCCGACAATATTGTCGGAATGCTTTTCCATTTCAAAGGCTAAATCGCCTGTTCCGGTTGCCAGATCAAGAATTTTTGATTCTCGTTGTAAATCTAACAGTTTAACTACTTTTTTTCTCCAAAATCTATGTATTCCGAGAGATAATATATCGTTTAATAAATCGTATTTTTCGGATATATCGGTAAACATTTCTCTAACTTGTTCGGACATGAATTTCTTCTTCTATTTTTCAAAAAATATAACCTCAAATTTACAAATATCGATTGAAAGAAACAAATCAAATGTAAAATTTGCCTAAAAATAAAAGTAGAGACGATGCAAAACATCGTCTCTACCTATACTAAAAGTCATTGTTCCTGCAGATTAATTCTTTGGCTCAGGAATAATGATTGCAATCATACGATTTGTATTATTATATTTTACTTGCAATAAAATTGCATCGCCGGGCGATTTTTGTTTTACGATTTTCATTAAATCGTATGGAGAATCAATCTTCGTGCGATCGGCTTTGATAATTACTGTTCCAACTCCGATTCCACTTAAATAAGCTTCGGAATTTCTTTCGACTTTGCTTACCATAACGCCGTTTTCTACATCTGCTTCGTCTTTTTTACTTGAAGTCATTTTCTCTACTGTGATGCCGAGCGAGGCAATTTTTGCTTCGTATGCGTCAGTTTCTACATCTTTTTCTGTCCATGAACTTGTTCCGGTTGATGAATCAGACGAGTCAATATCAGAATCAAGTGCTTCGAGTTCGATCGTTTTTGTTATTTTTTTGCCGTTATGCAGCAATGTTAAATTTAATTTATCACCTACGCGGTGCGAGAAAACGTAGCCCTGAAGTTCGTTAGTAGAAAGAATTTCCTTGCCGTCTATTTCGATAATAATGTCGCCTACCTCGATACCGGCTCTATCTGCAGGACTTTTCTTTGTTATGCCCTGCACGGTTACGCCATAGATTTTACTCATTCCCTGTGCTTTTGCCATTGCTTCATTTACGGCTTCCATCTGGACACCGATATAGCCACGGTCAACTTTGCCGTCTTCAATTAAATCTTCGGCAACGTTCTTGACTAAGTCAACCGGAATTGCGAATCCGTAGCCCATGTAAGTGCCGGTTTGAGTAGCGATTGCGGTGTTTATACCGACTAAACTTCCGGTCAAATCATATAAACCGCCCCCGGAGTTACCCGGATTAATTGCAGCATCAGTCTGAATAAAGTTTTCGATAATCTGTTTATCTGCTCTGCGGTTCATCGATAATTGCCCGCGTCCGATCGCACTAATTATGCCCTGTGTGATAGTAGAGTTTAATCCTAACGGGTTGCCTAGTGCAAGCACCATTTCGCCGATTTTTACGTCTTTCATATCGGCAAAATGTACTACAGGGAGCTTTTCCGCTTCAACTTTGATTACAGCCAAGTCTGTCATTGGGTCGTTCCCGATAAGTTTGGCTTTGTATGTTTTTTTGTCTGATGTGGTTACTTTTATTTCTGAGGCGTCCTCAACTACATGGTTATTTGTGATAATATAGCCGTTTGCAGAAATAATTACGCCACTCCCGGAGGCTTCGCGTTGGTAGGATTCGTTATTTCTACCTCCGAATGGGTTCATAAAGAACTCTTCAAAACCGCCCCAGGAACCTGAACTGATCGGCTTCGAGTCGATTTTTACTGAAATGCTAACTACAGTCGGCAACACTGCTTCACTTACCGAAACAAAGGCTTTGTTTAATTCCTTCGCCATTGGGCTGATTGCAACCGGAGCGTTTGCTGCGCCAATTTGTTCTTCAGCAAACATCTTTGTAACGAAATTAGGGTTAAAATTTAAAGCGAAAAGTCCACCTGCAAATACTCCGAGCATTATCAGACTTACCGGAGACATCTTCTGTAATTTCATACTGTTACCTCGTAAAATGTTTTATTAAATTGTACATTAAAAAGAGTAAAAGTAAGGTTCCATATTCTTGCCTTATGTTATCAAATCCTCAAATTATTTTTTAATACGAAAATACAACAAAATGTTTCATAAAATTTGAAAAAAAATTGTAGTTGCATCGTTTTATCTGAAAACAAAAAAACTTCTTACTGTTTTGCCGATTTTTGCAAAATATAAACCGCTACTAAGTTGCGTGATTCCAATAGGTTGTGTAACGTTACTTAATACTTTTTGTCCCATAGAATCAAAAATATCTGCAGATTCGTTCCAACCGTTTATTCTAATGTATGTGCTTGCCGGGTTTGGGAAAATTTCGATTTCGTTGTTAGGTTCATGTGCAACTTTTGCACTTTTATCTGAGAATACTCCGATGCCTTCGCGATAGATTTTCCCGAATTTAGTGTAAATCAGACTGTCCTGCGGAAGAGTACGTACCATGTAAACGCACGAATCGCTGCCTGAAAAATCGTAAAACTGGCTTTCATCAGGCGAAAGCGGATGCGAATTAATTCGTTCGAATGTCGAATCGATATGAACGGCACGATATAAATTTACAAGATTATTCCCGTTTTCCGGCAATTCCCAAGTAAGTTTTACGCAATCCGGAAGAGTAGTTTGCGTAACGGATTTAACCGGTGAAATCGGGTAAATATTGATTGTTGGGTCGCCAAGCAAAGAGATATGCAACATTTTAAATCCGTAAATATGTGTGGCACTGTAAAATGTTGCCATATTGTTTATTGCTGTTTCATACGCTTTGCCGGTTGTTTCGCCGAGAGCGAGGCGATGGAAAAACCAAAACGGACGTCCGCCGAAGTATGAATTAAGAGTAGACTTCGAAGCTA
>JAQUZU010000132.1 GCA_028691175.1 Candidatus Kapaibacterium sp.
TAAAATGTTGCCATATTGTTTATTGCTGTTTCATACGCTTTGCCGGTTGTTTCGCCGAGAGCGAGGCGATGGAAAAACCAAAACGGACGTCCGCCGAAGTATGAATTAAGAGTAGACTTCGAAGCTATTGCTCCGCGCAAAAGATTATCTTTCGAGTCCCAGTCGCCAAGATATGACCCCATGAAGCATGTAATCGCAGCCTTAAGGTTGTATTTTGCAAAATTCTCGGTCGAGACGGTGTTCAATATTGAAGTATATCCGCCCGAATTGCATGCATAAGCCATCAAATATGAGTTATCGCATAAGGAGGGAACGAACTCCGCGGTGTCGATTTCTGATGAGCCAAAAAGTGAAAGATAGTTGATCCAGGCCTCGGTTGCTTGTTTTTCTGTGTACGACACATGAAATTTATCGGTAATTAAGCCGCGATTACGGAAGTGTATTTTGCCGGATTTATAGTCGCGAACTTTGTCAATATATTCGGCATATAATTCCAGTTCCGTTTTGCCGAATGCAGGCAAATTATAGAAATCGATTCTGCCGATTGCAGTTTTTATCGAATCATACGAAAACAGCTGATCGAACTTTCCGTCTTCCGGAAAATTGTGATTTCGTGGGTCGGTTGCTGATTTTGCGGTTACTACCGAATCGCTCCAGCCTTTGTATTCGGAGGCATAATACGCGTCGCAAGGCCAGGCACCGATATGGTTCGGATGTCCGTCTGCTGCGTCATAGCCGGAATAGGGAACAGCAACATGTCCGAAAAGAACAATATAATCTATGTGGTGTTTTTGGCGTTCTTTGTCGATTATTGACTTTGTGTATTGAACATTTTCCGGATTAAAGGTTTCGCTTCGTGGAGCAGTGTATAATATTGTTTTATAACCATCGGCGATAAAAAGATTGTTGTATTCTGTTACCTTTTCTTTCATTTCTCGAAATACCATGTCATCGACGAGCAGAAGTAGTGTTTTAGGTGGGGACTGATCAACTGTTTGCGTCGCAGCCGCAATGTAGCCGTAAGCGATTTCGTTGGAGTCAATTTGACATTTGATTTGATATTCGATAATCGGATCTTCGGGGTGAAAAACGGTATCCGTATAATCCGTCGTTGAGATTTGGTCTGCAAGAAGTTTCCAGATATATTTCCCGTCTTTTATTGCTTTGCGACTGACGGTATAGCGAGAGGTATCGCTTTTGGACTCCCAATGCAAAGCGACAGTTGAGGAAGCAGAGTTAGAGACTGCGGACACCTCAATTGCATAATCTCTTGGTTCTACACAATTGAGTACAATTGGAAAACAGAATATTAAAAATAAAAAAGCGATACACGCTCCCGGGTTTATCGAGCGTAGCTGAAACCTCTGAGAGCGTGTATAATTCATTTCTTAATGCTTAAAATGTCTGTTTCCTGTGAATACCATTGCGATATTATTTGCGTTTGCTGCGTCGATTACTTCTTGATCGTGGATTGAGCCGCCCGGTTGGATTGCACAAGTTGCTCCCATATTGACTGCAGTCATCAGTGCATCAGGAAATGGGAAGAAAGCGTCGGATGCAACAGCACAATTTTTGAGTTCGATATCCATTTCTTTTGCTTTGTTTGCTGCAATTATTGCAGAATCAACGCGTGACATTTGCCCGCAACCAACTCCGAGCGAGCGGTCTTTCGCTGCATATACGATTGCGTTCGATTTTACGTGTTTGACGATACGCCATCCGAAAAGCATTGCCGCGATTTCTTCTTCAGTCGGCTTGCGATTTGTAACGCATTTCAAATCTGCTGCAGTAACCATTTTCGTGTCAGATTCTTGAGTCAAAAATCCGCCCGCAACCGATTTGATTTCAAAGCCAAGTGTCTGACGCATCAAGTCGAAATTCGCAACTATTAGACGTCTGTCTCTGCGTTTTTTCAATACTTCGAGCGCATCATCGTCGAATTTTGGGGCAATAATAACTTCGGAAAATATTTTGTTGATTTCTTCAACTGTTGCTAAATCAAGTGTGCGATTGAATGCCATAATTCCGCCGTAAGGTGAAGCAGTATCTGTTGCAAATGCTTTGCGATATGCTTCCACCAGCGTATCAGCGGTACCAACGCCGCACGGATTGGTATGTTTTACGATTGTTGCCGTTGGAGCGTCGAATTCAAGGAGCAATCGTGAAATACTGTCGATGTCCGCAATATTGTTGTAAGATAATTCTTTGCCGTGTAATTGAGTAAATATTTTTCCGAATTGATTGCCGTATAGTTTAGCGTTTTGATGGGAATTTTCGCCGTAGCGCAACGGCTGGACTTCTTTAAGAGGAAGTGCAAATGTTTCCGGAAATTTCTCTCCGCTCAATTTGTCAAAGTAACCGCAAATGAGAGAATCGTAATATGCCGTATGACGGAATACTTCGCCGGCAAGATTCTGACGAAATTCTACGGACAGCGTATTACCGTTAGTTCTCAATAAGTCTATGATTTCATTATATTTATTTGGATTTACCACCGGAGCAGTCCAGAGGTGATTCTTTGCTGCACTGCGCAACATGGTCGGACCGCCTATATCAATATTTTCAATCATTTCATTATGAGGCAGTTTGCTTTCAAGTGCCTTCTCGAACGGATACAGATTTACAACAACCATATCAATTGAATTAATATTATGCTCTTTCATTTCTTGCTGGTGCTTCGGTATATCTAAGCAACCAAGAATTCCGCCATGGATATTCGGGTGAAGCGTTTTAACTCGTCCGTCAAGAATTTCCGGAAAATTAGTTATGTCCGAGACGCTCTTAACGGGAATTCCGTTTGTTTGCAATATCTTAAAAGTGCCACCGGTAGAGAAAATTTCTATGCCGAGTTCGGTTAATGATTTCGCAAATTCGACTACGCCACTTTTGTCTGTAACAGAAATAAGCGCATTTTTTATTTGATAGGTGTTGGGAGTCATTTGTATCTCGTTTTCTCAAAATATTATACAATTTAGACTACAAAATTAAGCATTTTCCGGCAATAATGAAACACAAATATATGCAATTCGTCTTTGATTTACGAAGAAAATTCAGTAATTTGCTTTCTTACATTTATATTAATAGTTGAATTCTATGCCCAAAATATTTATTTCTGCAGGCGATCCATCCGGTGATATGCACGCCGCACGTCTTATGAATGCACTTCGAGCAATGCGGTCTGATATCGAGTTCGTCGGTATTGGTGGGACGGAAATGACGCGTGCAGGATTGCAGTCGTTAATTCCGATTTCGGAAATCTCTGTTGTCGGATTCTGGGAGGTTGCGAAAAATTTCAATAAATTTCTTGCACTTCTTTCTTTTTGCGATAAAATGCTTGCTTCCGGACACTTTGATGCCGTAATTCCCGTCGATTATCCCGGTTTTAATCTGAAACTTGCCGCCAAAGCAAAAAAATATAAGATACCTGTGCTATGGTATATTGCTCCGCAACTCTGGGCATGGGGCGAAAATCGGGCTGCAAAACTTGCCCGTGCCGTTGATAAACTGTACGTAGTATTTCCGTTTGAGCAAGACTATTTTCGCCGTTTCGCCATTGATGCAGAGTTTGTAGGTCATCCGTTGCTTGATGTTCCTGAATATAATGCACCGTTCCGCGATTTCAGCGAACGTGAAGATAGAATACTGCTTTTTCCGGGGTCTCGCAGGCAGGAAATTGCGAAACATGCCTCGCTCTTGGTGCGTTCTGCCGAATTATTGCATGCCGAAATGCCGGAATATGAAATTGCAGTTGCTAAAAATAATTCGATTCCGTTTGAAGCGTATCGGCAATTTACTGAAAATCATCCGTATATCCGAATTGAACAAGATGCTAAACAGGCTATGCTAAAGTCAAAAGTCGGTATTGTGAAGACCGGAACGTCTAATCTAGAGTCGGCTCTTGCCGGAATGCCCTTTGCAATGTACTATCTGACATCTTTTCTTACATATTATATTGGCAAAAAAGTGATCAATTTAGACTATATTTCGCTGATAAATATTCTCGAAAAACGCTTGGTAATCAAGGAGTTCATCCAACAAGATGCTACGCCGGAAGCGATTGTCCGCGACGTTGAAGATCTATGTAAGAATCCGGAGAGATATCGAGAAGTGCAAGAGGCATTTATGCATATAAAAAATCAACTCGGCAATTGTGGTGCTGCAAAAAATATAGCCAAGAAAATTATTAATTTAATTGGACGATAACGATATGAATAAAAAAATTATGGTCGCGTGTATAGCGATTATTCTTTGCATCGCTGTGGCAATGTTCTTTATTAACCTTAATAAAGTAGAATATGCCAATTTTGCCGATGCAAGAAATAGCGATAAAATTGTTCAGGTTATCGGCAAGCCTTTGAAAAGCGATACTGTGAAATATGTTGAAGATAAGCCGATTTTTGTATTTTCACTGACCGATAAACTGAATGTAACCGAAGAGGTTTCGTATAACGGTGTAAAGCCTATGAACTTTGATCTTGCTGAGTATGTAGTGATTCGCGGCAGATATAAAAACGGTGAATTTGTTGCAACCGAAATCCTGACGAAGTGTCCGTCGAAGTATCAACCCGAACTTAAGAAACGCAAGGAAAAACAATGAATATAGGCAATCTGCTGATTTACTTTGCGTTCGTTTTGAGCGGAGGAGTGCTGTATGCGGTTGCTCGCAGGCTGGGCGATAAAATAATCCGTCTTCTTGCCAATTTGTCGTTTGCTTCTATACTTGTGGCGTCTGCGATTTTGATGTACTATATTGTTTCGCATGATTATTCAATTGCTTATGTTTTCGAAAGTTCAAGCAATGAAATGCCGTTTCATCTTTTGCTCGCAACATTTTTTGCCGGACAGGAGGGGGCAATACTGTTTTGGAATCTTGCACTTGCATGTTGCGGTCTGATGATTGCAAATTCGAAGAATACAAGGCGGG
>JAQUZU010000133.1:0-3018 GCA_028691175.1 Candidatus Kapaibacterium sp.
TAGCAAATTCCTCTGCTGTCAGTTGAAATCTAAAGTCTTCGTCAAATCTCTCTATATTGTTTTTTACTTGCTCATTAAATCTTTTGGTTTCGTAGTTATAGATTTTAGCCAGTTCGAAGTCCAACATCACTTGCTGCCCCCGAATAACAAGTATTTTGCTTTGAATAATGTTTTGCACCACCAAATCGGTTGATTGCGAAATATTTTCTGTCCGGTCTGTTTTGCTCATACATTTCTCCGTTTTTGTAATTTTGTATAACGTTTCGGGACGGGGAATATTGTTGTAGAAGGGCATTGCTATTATTCTTCTGACAAGGGAGCATGCTCCCCTTGTCAAGGAGCGTTAACCTTTATACCTGAGAACGGACGAACGTCCGCCCACGTGTGGTTTACCACATTCCGAGGACGTCCTGCAATAGCAGGGTAACTCCCGCGATTGCCACCCAGCAACAGAAGCCCATAGCTATCGGTTTTCCGCCGGTCTTGACCAACTTAACTATATCGGTATTCAGGCCGATTGCCGACATTGCCATCACGATAAAAAATTTGCTCGTCTGCTTGAAAAAGCCGAACACTTCTCCCGCGAATACGAGTGCACCGCCTGCGAGAATTTCGTTCAATATGGTTGTGATGAGAGACGCAACGACGAACCAGAGTATAAACATCGGAAAAACAGACTTTATGCTGACTTTTTTGCCGGCATTTTCGCCTGCCTGCTTCGCCCGACGCATTTGGAGGAAAGCGAGTACCAGCGTGATTGGGATTATCGCAAGAGTTCGCGTGAGCTTGACAATTGTGGCGTGGTCGAGGACTGTGCCGTTTGTGCCGTGCAGAGTGTCCCAGGTTGATGCCGCCGCAGTAACCGATGAAGTATCGTTTACGGCTGTCCCTGCGAATAAACCGAAACCTCCGTCGGACATTCCGAGGATTCCGCCCAAGGTAGGGAAAATCAGTGCCGCAAGCACGTTAAAAAGGAAAATAACCGAGATAGATTGCGCTATTTCTTCGTCTGAGGCATCTATTACCGGAGCAGCTGCAGCGATTGCCGAACCACCGCAAATAGACGAACCTACACCGATTAATGTGGAAATTCTCGACGGTACTTTCATAATTTTGTGCATCACAAAAGCGACTATCAGCGCAGTGGAAATTGTGCTGATGATGATCGGCAGAGACGAAAGTCCCACCTGCCCGACGGTAGCGAGATTCAGCCCGAAACCAAGTAAAATCACCGCGTATTGCAAAATCTTTTTTGAAGTGAAGCCTACACCTTTTTTTACGCTTGCCGGAAGGGAAGAGCCTGCGCCCGACCGAAATATTGCCGCAAGTCCCATGCCGACCAAAATCCCGATTACCGGCGCACCTATAACCTCGAGAACGGGCAAAAAATGAACTAAAAGCCACGCCGGCAGTGCAATCGCCAGACAAAGCAGGATACCTTTGTAATATTCTTTGATGAAATTCATGTAATTAATTTCGTATATGTTGCTTAAATAAAAGAATAAATTAGACGAAAAAAGCAGTGGGGCATTTTATCTTTTGTGCCCTCCGATTTGCCCGTTACGTTCGACTGCAGTTGCGGCGTCTTCGAAGTTTATGCCGCGCAGGATTGCATTTTTTCCGTATTTACCGCGAATTTTCAGCATAGCGAGTTGGGCACGTTTCTCGCGACTGAGACTAACCGTGTCGTCTTCTTCACTGCTAAACAGTCCGAATTGCAGGTTGCTTGCACGTGCTTTGTCCTCCGAGATTAACCGCGTAGCAGCGATTCCGATAAGTTTGATTTTAATGTCGATGTCCGTTTCACTTCCGTATGCAGGAGCGATGAGTTTTTGAAAGAGTGCTCTTGCCGTGTTCATAAATACGGAACTTGCAGAGGTCTGGCGCCGAAGATTTGCCGTTCCGTGTGTGCTTCCGCCGTCGGCAAAAACGACTGTGAGGACAATTTGGTCGGACATGTGGGCTTTCGCGACGAGTTCCATTGCGAGTTCGTCCGCCATTTCAGAGACGATTAACTCGGCTTCGTCGGCAGAATATGCTCTCGGAAGTACCTGTCTGTGGGTCACGCTCCGCGATGACGGCTTATAGGCCTTGATTTCGTCAATTGTGCATGGTTCATAGCCCCAAGCATGGTCAATCAGCAGTTCCGCATTAACGCCGAAAAGTTTATAAAGCAATGTCTCGCCATACGTCGAAAGCGATGCTCGCGCAATATCGCCCATCGTGTATAGTCCGTGTCCCTCGAGTTTTTTGCTATATCCTCGACCGACGCGCCAGAAGTCGCGTATCGGACGGTGAGTCCAGAGTGCCCTGCGATAAGACATTTCGTTTAACTCTGCGATTCGGACGCCGTGAGCGTCCGGCTGAGCTTTTTTCGCAAGAATATCCATTGCAACTTTTGCCAAATAGAGATTAGACCCGATGCCTACCGTAGCGGTAATTCCGGTGGTTTCGAGTACCTCTTTGACGATTTTTTCCGCCAGAGCGCGTGCCGTAACTTTATATGTATGCAGATAATTTGTAACGTCGATAAACACTTCGTCAATAGAATAAATATGCACGTCTTGCGGCGATACATGCTTGAAATATATAGCATTTATCAGCAGGCTGGTCTGAATGTAGTCCGCCATGTGCGGTGCGGCAACGATATATGAAAGAGCCATATTCGGCGATTTTCGCAAGAGCAGGTCGTCTGACGTCTCTCCGCTCAGCGTGTGGCGTGGCGCTTTAAGTTTCCGTTCGGCGTTAATTACCTTTACTTTTTCGATTACTTCGAAAAGTCGCGGGCGTCCGGGAATGCCATAGGATTTCAGTGCCGGTGTAACCGCAAGGCAGATGGTTTTTTCGGTGCGCGATAGGTCAGCAACTACAAGATGAGTCGTCAGCGGGTCGAGTTTTCGGCGCACGCACTCCACCGATGCAAAGAACGATTTCAGGTCGATTGCGATATATGTTCGCGGAATTTCAATCATTGTTTTCGGTGTCTCCGGATAGTTCATCGAATCCGCGTTTCAAGGC
>JAQUZU010000133.1:3118-4904 GCA_028691175.1 Candidatus Kapaibacterium sp.
AGCGATACGCAGGCGCGGACGCCCTCTGTACGGGTACTGCCGGTGATTGAGAGTGAAATAGCACTGATTCCGTAATAAACCAATTCGTCCAAGAGTTCTACGCCGGTCATGCCTTCATAGCCAAAGGTGAAATAGAAGCCGTCGGCAACTTCGACGTCGAGGTCTTTATCATAGACGATATGGAAACCGTTATCGACAAAAGCTTTCTTCATGGTAGTTGCTTTGCGCTGATATTCGAGAAGTTCGTCGCGGAAGTTGAAAGTTCCGTCGTTGCAGGCTTTGAAAATCGCTGCCAATGCGAATTGCGGACTGTGTGCGGTGCCCGAAGTCAGAGCGTACAGCGAACCGTAAATCAAAGCGCGACCGAATGATTTCTGGCTGAAATATTCAGGTAAAAGCGGTGCTTCTTCGTTGAAAAGTTCCGGCGAAATCACCATCACGGCAATACGCTCGCCGGCATAAGAAAATGCCTTCGAACCCGAAATCATCAAGATGAATTTTTTTGCCCAATGTGCTACTGACGGCTGATATGGCGCAACGCCCGGATGCGAGTAATCTTTGCGGAAATCCATGGCAAAATATGCCAGATCCTCGACTACGACAACGTCATATTTATTTGCAACGTCGGCGATAATCTGCAATTCTTCGTCGTTAAAGCAGAACCACGCCGGGTTGTTTGGCGATGAATAAATCAAGCCGCAAATGTCGCCCTTTGAAAGGTAACTCTCGAGTTTAGCGCGGAGTTTTTCGCCGCGATAGTCGTAAACATCAAATCTCTCAGCCTCGATACCGAGAATTTTGCATTGCAATTTCTGAACAGGGAAGCCCGGATCGATAAAGAGAATTTTATTTTTTTTCGGATACATGCGGGTCAAAGTGAGGAACGACGCGAAACCGCCCTGCATAGAGCCTACGGTCGGAACACAGCAGTCTGCCGGAATGTCTAAATTGATGAAGTTCTTTACAAAACGCGAGGTCTCGTTTTTGAGGTCTTCTGTGCCGTAAATATCAGGATAAATAGCCGCGATGCCGTCCTGAAGTGCTTTCACTTGCGCATCAACGCCGAGTTTTACCGGTGGCAAGCCCGGGATACCCATTTCCATGCGGATAAATCTTTCGCCGGTGGCTTCTTCAACGTCATTAATGACTTTCTTCACTTCGCGGATCGATGCCGCACCGATTTCTTTAATTTTGTTTTTAGCGATAATGCTATCGACTAGATTTTTGTCAAAAGGGATTTTACTCATATTGCTATCTAAAAAGTTTTTAATGAATTAATTTAGGATAAATTGAAAGACGACGAAAGGGAGGGATTAGTGTCTAATTCGTAATCATTATTTATATTGTGGATAGAGAGAGGTTTGGACAATATTTCTGCCGGAGAAGCGTCTTTATAAATCTTTGTTAACTCTTAAAAATGCAAATATGAAACAGAAAAATATTCATTATGGCTATGTGATTGTGTTCTGCTGCTGCCTGATTATGGGCATTGACGTCGGCTTGCCGATGAGTTGTGCGGGCATATTTTATCAACCGGTCTGCGAGGAACTTGGCGTTACGGTCGGAAAATTCGGGCTGTATATGTCGTTTAATTTCCTTGCATCGACTTTAATGCTTTCAATTGCGGGCAAAATGATGGAACGTTTCAGCGCCCGGCTACTGCTGTCGCTGAGTTCGTTTGTGCTCGGGCTAACCTTTGTGGCGATGGGATTTTTTAATGCCGTATGGCAGTTTTATATTGCCGGAGGCGTTACCGGTGCGACTTTGGCGTTTCTGCTCTATTTGA
>JAQUZU010000134.1 GCA_028691175.1 Candidatus Kapaibacterium sp.
TGTTAATGCCTCGGACGACGCAATCAACGGAACATACGGCAACGGCGGAGAAGCTAACGACGGCAGTCAGATAACTGTTTCCGACGGGCGGTTAGTACTAAATTCAACGAAAGGCGATGCAATGGACAGCAATGGAAATCTGACAATTTCCGGTGGTGTAGTAATCGCACACGGACCATCATCGCAGCCTGAAATCGGTGTCGATGTAAACGGTACTTTCAAAATAAACGGCGGCTTTCTGGTTGTATCGGAAGTTTATTCCCAACAGTCGCAAAGTGCCGTAGGTTCATCTACTCAATACAGTGTCTCGGCACGCTCCAGCCGAACCATAAACGCTAATACGCTCTTCCACGTAGAAGACTCAAGCGGCAACACGATATTAACATTCCAACCGGTACGCAATTATTCAAAAGTAACTTTCTCCTCGCCTGATTTGACAAAAGGCACATATAAAATATTTACCGGCGGAACCTGCACAGGCGAAAACCAAGACGGACTCTACTCCGGCGGGACATATTCCGGCGGAACCGAAGTTAAATCTTTCACAATATCGAACACGACTACTTCAGTATCATGGTAAAAATTTTCAGAGAATATCAAAAGGAATAGGGACGCTTGTCCCTATTTCTTTATTCACTTATGCTGCCGAGAACTGTATCCGCACTTGCTCCGGTAACGGACGGAAGATTGCCGGAAATATGATTTTTCGTAAGCCACGCGAGATACGCAAACGCAATCGCCTCTTTTGCGTCAGACGGAATGCCGAGTTCGTCCGGCAATTTAATTTCAGCCTCCGGCAAAAGTTCGTGCAACATTTGCAGTATAGTTTTATTTCTTGCTCCACCGCCGGAAACATATAGCACGCCGGGAACTTTTGCGAATTTACGAATGTTGAACGCAATGCTTTCGGCAGTAAAACGCGTAAGAGTAGCAATAATATCACACGGATTCAGCACTTCTAATCCGCCTGCCATATTCAACTTCTCCGTTAAAAATACTTCATTAAAATATTCCCTGCCGGTAGATTTCGGAGGAGCAGCATTTACATAAGTATCTTGCATTAAAGCATTTAGCAAGTTATTATTTACAAATGCACTTGTGGCAATTGCTCCATCTTCATCATATTCCTTGCCGAAATATTTTTTTATCGCAGTATTTATCAAAATATTTCCCGGTCCGGTATCGAATGCAATAACCGCCGCCCGACAGTTACCCGTATCTGTTTTTTTATCCCGAAATTTTCCGGCAGGAATATACGTGATATTCGCCATTCCGCCGATATTCAGGCAAACCACATCATGCAAATCATCGCTAAAGAAATCGTCATCGAAACGCGGAACAAGTGGTGCCCCCTGACCTCCGAGAGCAACATCTCCGGAACGGAAATCACTTACGACAGGAATGCCGAGCAATTTTGCAAGCACGGATCCGTCGCCTAACTGCATTGTACTTCCGGTAGTTACTCCATAACGGGTTTTCGGCACCGGAGAATGCCAGATTGTCTGCCCGTGCATGCCGATTAGTTCTATTTTCGATAATTCTATTTTATTTTCATCTGCAACTTTGCGAATTGCCTCCGCATATAATTTCGGCAGTGCGAAATGAAGGAACGAAATGTCTTCCCAATTCGGCGTGCAGATCACACTGCGGACATAATCCGCGAAGCCCGCCGGATAATCAAGCATATCAAAAGCGAGCAACTCGCACTTTGGACGCCCCTCGGAATTCGAAATATCACAAATCGCGACGTCAATTCCGTCAAGCGATGTTCCGGTCATAAGTCCTGCTATAAGCATGATTTTAATGATAAATATTTAATAATTGCTATGATTTATATTTATTTCGCTGCGGCAATCACTTTGACATCAAAGGTTGTCATCACTACATTCTACATATCGCAAGCGCTTTTCGGGCAATTCGAGTGCAACGAGATAACCAAGATTTTTGCGTACATTATGATAAACGCACCCACCATCGAGAGAATAAATGTTCGTAGAAAGCGATGCACGAATGCTGTCGAGAGACATCGGAGTGTGTCCGACAATGAGTCTTCGCCCAATAGTTTTTCCGAGATTAATTTCCGTATTTCTCATCCAGATCATTGATTCGCGGTCTTCAAACGGATTTTCGACATCAAAATTCAAACCGCCATGCACGCAAATATATCCTTCGATCTCGCAATAGTATTGGAGCGAATTAAAGAACTCCAGATAGTACGTCGGCATTGCCGCAAGATCTTGAATCATAAAAGACTTGCAAGTTTTCGCGCCGCCGTTTCTCTTCCATAATTCGTAATTTTCCGGAAACTTGAGTGCCCCAAGCATCATTTGTTCGTGATTGCCGCGCAACGCAGTAATATTCATTCCGCGATTACGCAGATGAATAATTTCGTTCACGACTGCACGCGAATTATTTCCCCGATCGATATAATCTCCGAGAAAGATTAATCTATCCAATCCGGTAATTTTTAATTCGTCGTACAACAAGCACTTAAGCGAGTTTATACAGCCGTGTATATCGCCAATAACAAACGTTTTTTCCATTGAAAATTATTCGTTTTTCCCGCCAATATCCTGTCTGTGCATTAATTCCTGCATAAAAGTAATTGCCTCCATTGCAGCAACGGAAAGTTTGTTTTCAAGTTTTCCGAACTTGTTAATATAGTCTTTTCGGCTACGATTAATCACCTCAAGCGCTTCGTCGCGCCCATAAGTGTGGGTAATTTCGCACCGCGGAGTTTTCTGTCCGGGCATATCTTTATACGTGAGGAAATAATGTTCGAGCCGCTTCACAAGCGAAGGCGGAACATCTGCAATATCATTCCAATCACAATATACCTCATCGCCCTTGAGCGTAGCAATAATTTTATCGTCTGCCTCGCCGCCGTCGAGCATTCGGAAACCGCCAATCGGGGTTGCCTTCAGCAGAATATCTCCGTGCATGATATTTCTCTCGGTCAAAACGCAGATATCAAGCGGATCCTTATCGCCGGAAATATCTTTGCGACCGTTTTTTATATTTGAAAATTCGGCAACAGACTTTCCGCAATATGTCTGCGGAATAAATCCATACAATGCAGGAATATAATTAGAAAATTTCTGCGGACGGTCTATTTTCAAATAGCCGGTTTCTTTATCTACCTCATATTTCAGAGTATCTGTCGGCACAACCTCAATATATACATTTACAATATCCGGTGCATTTTCGCCAATGCTGACGCCGTGCCACGGATGCGATTTATATCGCAGGCTTGCAAGCCTCCAAAAATCCGCTAAAGATTCCATACGTTTCTCTTGATTATAAATTGTTCACAAATAGACGCCGAACCAAGTTTTTTAGTGTGCGAAGTGAAAGAAATAAAAAAGAAGAGACAACATTAAATGCTGCCTCTTCATTATTATTCGATACTATAATTCAATGCTTACGCCGTCGTCTTCTGCATCATAGTTCGCTTTGCGAACCGTGGATACAATCCGGTCTGCAATTTCAAAAATTGCTTTCGACTGTGCGGATTCCGGTTCTTCAATCGTTACCGGTTTTCCTTCATCACTACCCTTGCGAATATTCATGGACAGCGGAACTTCGCCCAAGAACGGCAAGCCGAACTCGTCTGCAATTTTCTTTCCTCCACCCTCGCCAAAGATATAATATTTTTTATCCGGCATATCGGGCGGCACAAAGTAACTCATGTTTTCTACAATACCGAGCACATTTACATTTACTTTGTTGAACATTGCAATGCTGCGCCGAACATCTGCAAGAGAAATCTCCTGCGGAGTAGTGATTACAACTGCACCGGTCAGCGGAATTTTCTGCGTCATGGTAAGTTGAATATCGCCGGTTCCCGGAGGCAAATCGAAAATCAAATAATCAAGTTCGCCCCAATAAACTTGTTCGAACAGCATAGTAAAGAAATTCGCAAGCATAGGTCCGCGAACAATCGCCGCATCGCCTTTTTGCAGTGCAAACCCCATCGACACAACTTTTACGGTGTAACTTTCCAGAGGCAAAGCAAGAGTTTTGCCGTCCTCAAACTCCATTGCTTCCATGTTTTGCCCGTCGAGACCAAACATCAGCGGCTGGCTCGGACCATATACGTCAGCGTCGAGAATTCCGACCGACGCGCCGGTGCGTGCCAAAGCAATCGCAAGATTAGCCGCAAAAGTAGATTTCCCTACTCCGCCCTTTCCGCTCGAAACCGCGATTAAATTCTTTACGCCGGCAAGTTGTCCTTTATCGCGTTTTGCCTGTGCTTTTTCGTCTATGGTTACATTGATCCGATAACCCGGAAATTCTGCTCGCAGGTTCTTTTCGATTTCGGAACCGGTAGAGCATTTAATTGAGTCGACCGGCGGATGCAGTTCGAGAGTAATATTGATTTCTGTCCCGTCAACCGCAACATTTTTTATTACGTTCAGTTCACCAAGTGGCTTTCCAAGATCTTTATCCTGAACCTGTCCGATCAGTTCTTTTATTTTTTCTATCATTATTGTATTATTCTTTTAATTATTAAACTATGTCATAATGAAGACGCATATTTCCCGCTAATATTGCATGAATTAATCATTAATGTCCTGCAAACAATATCAGAGGTAATTCTGCGTCAACATTTAATTATATAATACCGGATTTCTGCAATGAAGAAAATCAATATTCCGCATACATTTACAATTGTATTTTTTATCATTATCGCTTGTGCCGTAATGACCTGGATAATTCCCGGCGGCGAATTCGAACGCCAAACAGTTCAAGCGGGAGCAACGACGAAATCCGTCGTTGTATCAAATTCGTATCACGCGGTAGCACAGCAACCGCAAACGTGGCAAGTATTTACGTCGTTTTTTCGCGGATTTGAGCGTTCGGCAAATATAATCGTTTTTATTCTGATGAT
>JAQUZU010000135.1 GCA_028691175.1 Candidatus Kapaibacterium sp.
TCACAACTTTATTAAATACAATTGGAGTTGCGGTCGCACTCGATAGAAAAGTTCGAAAATGCAACAGAAGCAAAGTATCGCTAGAAAAAAACAGGTCCGGCAAAGCGTTCAGACTTATTTCTAAACTCGGCGAAGCAGAAACATCATCGATTGCAACGTCCATCGCAATTTCGGAAGCAGTGCCGATTTTGTCGTATTTAACATATTGCAGGATCGATTTATCATAAGAAAGCGTGATTCGAGCAACTCCTGCACTCGAAATTTTAGACTTATCGACGTGGATAGGCACTACAATTTCGCGCCCGCTTTTTGCTGAAATATGCCGTGGAAGTGTAATCTCAAAGTCCTGCATAGGCGAGGTTGAAGCATGCAAAACGACTGTTCGGTATGCGTTTTCAAGCGAATTTGAGCAGAAAATCAGGCGAAAATCATATTCTCCTCCGGCGGGAAGTCCTGTGGAATTAAAATTTATTCTAAAATTTCTTGTTTCGCCGGGAGTAAGTTGTAGCTCAGTATTTTCAAACTCAAACGGAGTGCCCATATCGGGAAGAATTTCAATATTACTGATTCGCAGAAGATGATTCCCGGAGTTATAAAGCGTAATCGAAGTATCGAGAATAACCGGACAGTTGTCCGAAATAACCACATTGCCAAAGTTCAACGTATCTGTGCTAAGCGAAAGTTCCGGGGCTACGCCACGTCCCTTGAGATAAAATTCGAGATTGCGAAAACGGTCAGTTACGTTTTTTATTGCTCGCCGGTCTATATCAGAGCGGATTTGAAGCCTGCCGATAATTGTGCCCCGCCGGTCGGGAGTAAAACGTATTTCAATTGTGTCGCAAGCCTGCAATGGCAGATGTCGCCCGGCAGAAAGCAAATATTTATCAAAAATGTATGTCTGTTCGTTAAAGTCAAGTTGCTCTTGCAGAATGGTCTGCGAACTTACTCCGAAAGGCAAATTTCCCGAATTTTTAAACACTATGCTTACACTGGCAGTATTGCCGATGCGAACATCACCAATATCGATTGTATCCGACTTTATTTCGGCTCCAATTGCTTCTAAAAGTTCAAGATTTTGCTCTGCGGCATAGCCGGTTATCAAACAGTGTGCCGAAAGAATTTCGCCGGTCGTACTTTGATATTTTACGATATAATCAGCCGAATCCTGCCCACCGGTTTGTGGAGAATAAGCGAATTTCCGCACATACTTCTCGCCTTCCGGTGCACTAAGAATTGTACCTTCTTGATCGATTCGGTAGAGTTCATCAGATGTAGTCGCTGCATTGGGATAAGTCATTCCCTCACTAATAATAGGGAGTTCGCCGGACGAGATATTCTGAAAATATGTTTCGAACTGAACTACATGAGTCGGATTAATACACACGCTATCCAGTGAGATTCTGTTGTCATAAAAGTCAAGATCAGAGTTGGATTTCTTTGCAAGCAGAGTAAATTCGCGATAGCACGCGAAATCTGCCTCAGTCGGTTGTCCGACAAAGGAAGCATCATAGACACCGATTTTTAGTAGGGCGGTTTTGTGTCCGAAAGGGTAAACAGCAGTTTCGGCACGTGGACGAAAGCGAATTCCGAACTCAACTTGCGAGAAAGCAGGAATAGTCAGCGGAAGAGTAAGCCCGAATAGTTCAAATTCCTCGTAGTTGTTGGTAGCTGTATCGCGTGGTGTTCCAAGATAAAAAGACGGGTCGATATCAAGAATTTTCAAGTCAATCGAACCTGAATTATTGATTACAAACGCAGTTTCAACTGTTTGAGTAACTTGACTAATGCCGAAACGAATAGTATCCGAATTAATATATTTGTTCGAAATCGTAACCTGTGCCATGCTTGCAAGTGGGCAAAACAGCACGAGAATAATCCATATAAAACGCCTAATATTCAATCTGTGTTCCTAAATTAATCTCTTCAAGAACTGCCGAAACTAACAGGCATTCTCCGAAATCACCGGTAAAAACAATAGCCTTTCCTTCTGAATGAACCTTCCAAGTCAATGCCTCAGCGTCCGAACTCGAACAATGTGCAGCCTTCATAATCTGCAAAATCACTTCTTCAAAATCATGGACATCGTCGTTAAAAAGCCAGACCTTTGCAGAAAGTTCAATGTCCTCCGCGAGAGCAGTCTCGCCTTCAATTAATTCTATATTTTTCGGAGCAATCATCGCAAAATCTCAATTCATCAAAAAGTTTAAAGACGCTTTCAGGCATTCAGTATTGCATACGTATATTATGAGGCAGGCAAATAGAGAAGAAAAACAATTTCAACTTTTAATGTAATGCAAAACAGAAGATAATTTTATACAAACTATGTAATACTTAGAAGCGAACTTGATTGTTTACTAATCAGTTATAGCGTTTACTTAAAATAAAGGCAGATTAATTTCTAATTCGCCACCCTTCATTTTTTCTTTAGTCATGGTTGGGGAGAGTTTGCGAAGCAGATAGTTGTGAATCTGCTTTTTTTTAGAAGACGGAATATCTGCCCATGTAATATAAACTCCCAGATGTTCGAATGCTTTAATTGCGATATCCTCGCGATACTTCTCTACTGCTTTGCCAATATCTCCGTAGCCGACTACAAGGGTATTTTGTTCCCCTTGAAACTTTCCGCTCCAAAGGATGTACTGCGCGTTGAAACCGCGGATATTCTTATGTTGAGAATCAACTTTAAAAACATTGCACCAAATATTTCCAAGGCATTTATGCCATTCAACTTCCATTATCATATTCCGAACCCTGATTTTATATATTTGATTATACTCAAACCGGCAAGCGAGGCAGTTTCTGCTCTAAGGCGATTATTTCCGAGACTAAACGAGACGTGCTCGCTCTTGGCGATTATCGCTTCCTCGCGATCCGAAAATCCGCCCTCCGCTCCGATTAATAGAATTGCATTGCCGTTATTCGCTTGTAATTTATTTGTCGAATTCATGTCCGCATAATAAATTGTTGTTAAGTGATTATCACAAGTCTTTGGTAAACAAGTGTGTTTGCGTGTGATGATGTTGAATAGTTCGTCTACAGTTACCGGGGTATGAATGTTTATTTTCCATGCCTGCTTTGATTGCTTCATGGCGGCTATAGCCTTCATTTCAAGTCTTTCTATTTTTACGGTATGCTTTTGCGAAAAATCTCCCGAAACCGGATAGAAATCAGTTGCACCTAGTTCAACCGCCTTTTCTAATGCAAACTCAAATCGTTCCCGATTATCCAGAATACCAAGAGCAAGCCCAAGACGTTCGCTCGGATAGGGGACTTCGTAAAAATTTAAAACAACTGCGGAAGCCTTGCGCTTATCAAGTACCTCTACAACGAGAGTAGCCAGCAAGCCTTGCCCGTTGCTCGCCAGAATTTGCTCGCCCTCGCGTACATGCAAAGCCTTCAGGTGGCTGAACTCATCACCTGCGATTATTATTTTTTCTGCAGAGCTATCCAGATTTTCTATATACAAGCATTCCATATTAATTTTTTTTCGGAAAAGCGAAGTTTTTTTGAGAGAATCCGCTTGCCATTGAAGAAGATTGCATCCGATTCTTTAGAATTTATGCAGTATGAAATTAGCTGTAACCGATTTAACTTTTAACTGTTGCTGGCCCAGTTTGCAAGATTCTCAATTTCAATCACGACCTGGGTACTTTCTGTCATGTTCTTTATCGTAACCTGTTTCTTCTCAATTTCTTCGTCGCCAATAATAACCGCATAGCGTGCATTATACTTGTTTGCTTCTTTAAATTGTGACTTAAATGATCTACGGTGCAAATCGCAAATAGCGCTAAGCCCCGCTTCACGTAAAATACTTGTTGCACGGCAGGCATAAGCCAGATATTTCGGATCGCTATATATGATATAGCAGTCAACAGAACTTTTCAATTCCTTTACTTTGTCGAGAGCGTCAAGTATAAGAATTAGTCGTTCGACTCCCATTGCAAAACCGACAGACGGAGCAGGTTTGCCACCAAGTGCCTCAAATAGTCCGTTGTACCGACCACCGCCGCCAAGTGAATCTTGCGAACCAAGAGCGTCACTCTGAAACTCAAACACCGTATGACAATAGTAGTCTAGTCCGCGTACCAATCGCGGAGTAATCACATATTTTATTCCCGCAGAGTCCAGCATAGTAAGTACAGTCTCGAAATGTTGCTTCGAAGTCTCATTCAGGCTGTCAAGAATCTGTGGAGCATTTTCGATAACTTGTTTATCGCGTTCATCTTTCGAATCCAGCACGCGTAGGGGATTACCTTCCATTCGTCGTTGGCTGTCCTCGGAGAGTTCGCTTTGATGTTCATGTAAATAGTTTATAAGGATTTCCCGATATTTACCTCTGACTTCTTCATCTCCAAGCGTATTTATCATCAATTTAAAATCAATAATTCCAATCGATTTCAGCAATCTTGTTGCAAGCATAATAATTTCTGCGTCCGCTTCGGGATTAGGACTTCCAATGCATTCGCACCCAAATTGATGGAATTCGCGAAGACGTCCTTTTTGAGGGCGTTCGTAGCGGAAAAAAGATCCGAAATACCATGTACGCAAAAGATTTCCCTGACTGAGAAGTGCATTCTGCACCGCCGCACGAACTATCGCGGCAGTTCCTTCGGGGCGAAGAGTCAGAGATTCACCACCTTTATCTTCAAATGTATACATCTCTTTATTAACTATGTCGGTCTCATCACCGATTGATCGCTTGAAAACTTCAGTTTTCTCGAAAATTGGCGTTCTTGTCTCCGAATATGCAAATTGCGTAGTTACTTCGCGACATTTATTTTCGATAAATTGCCAGACATGCGAATTGTTTGGCAAAATATCCTTCGTGCCTCTTACTGCTTGTATCATTATTTTCTCTCCGTTTCCTTCAAATTTAATCCTTT
>JAQUZU010000017.1:0-20989 GCA_028691175.1 Candidatus Kapaibacterium sp.
TTCCGAGAATTCCTCCGGACTGCACGCGTTTATACTGCTCGCGAAGCGACTGCACTGCCTGTTCTGCCGCCTGAACCGACGGCGAATTATTTTTATAGTCAAAACGCTTCAGACTGTATTCCGCTTCGGCTTTGCCGAGTTCCGAGCCCATTTCGACCGAAGCCTGAAGGATCGCTTTTGTCTGCTCTTCAATTGCCATCGCCTTATTTTCACGCTGGAATTTTTCGAGTTCGTTATCTACGGAATCAAGCACAATCTTTTTTTCGGCAATCATGCGTTCAATATAAATTCGCTTGCTACGCGCTTTCGATACAGTTTTTTCGCGGCTGACATCGTTCAGCCCTTTGATTGCAGTATTTGCAATATCTGCCGACATTTTTGAGGCTTTGAGCATATCTTCGCCACTCGGGAAAAACGACGTCGACGCCTCTGCAGTCAGCATTATCAAGCCGCTGCGATTAATTTTTATTTCAATCGATTTATCGAGCAAATCGTAAAGCAATTCCGGCTCAAGATCCGAATAAATCGGATTTTTCCACAGTCCGAGCGTATCACTGATATATTTCGCAATTTTTCTGCTTTTTATGAAATCGCCCAAGAGCAATGATTTATTGTCGCTACCAAGCCCGCCGATAGATAGTCCGCCACTGATTGACTGTAAAAAAGACGATAATCCACCGGCTGCCGTAGCATTTTCGGGCGGAACAATTGAGGCATACGACTTATACGTCGACGGCACGATAAACGTTAAAATCAATGCTAACGCAACGCATACTCCGACAATTTTTGCAATAAATTTTGCGTTCAGACGCCAGAGGGCACACATTGCCGAAAATGTCAAAATCCGCTTATCTTCCAATAGCCTAACAGGTTTCATAAGTATATATTTTATAATAGTTTACTGTTTTTATAATTTATTATCTCGTTACCGAGTATACTACTCCAAATATCGTAATAAGTTGCGTTGTAATCGTCAGTACTGTCGTGAAAATTTCGAAGAAAGTCAGTTCGCTCTCCGGAGGTACAAGAATATAGTCTCCCGGTTCGATAACGTAGTTTTTCTTTTTCGCTTTATATTGCTGTCCCTTAGACTTAATTACAAGGATTTCGTCGTCATCAGCGCGGAATCCCAGTCCTCCGGCAAGATTAATGTAATCCATATACGTGCCGCCTTCTTTATACGACACAAATCCCGGATTATTCACTCTTCCCTGCACATTGACGAAATTATTTTGCCGTCCCACGATAATCGAATCCTTAGACAGCAGCAAAATATTATCGTTGCATGTATTGTCTTCGAGTATTAAATTGAAATCAATCGACATAACGCCACGAATTTCCGCCACGCGCGCCTGGTAATAACGCCGTTCGCTTTCGCTCATTTCTGATGGCGGAATCGAATTAAGTCGTTTCATTTCAGAATCTTCGCGGCTTAGTTCGTCCTGTCGGATCATAAACGTATTATCGGCAGAGCCTTTTTTGGTCAAGCCGCCGGCACGGGCAATTACATCGCTCACGCGGTCAACTCCCTCATTTATCGGATAATATCCCGGATGAACTACTTCACCCTCTATTACCACATATTTATCGTCAGGCCAATCCAATATGCGACGGAAATATAGTTTGTCGCCCGGATAAAGCCGGAAATCTTTGTCTAATTTTTCGCCGGAAATCAATTTTTGATATTGCCCGCTCAAGTCTAAATAGTGCGTTTCGAATACATTCGCCGACTGATTAAACGTAACGTATTCAACCGAATCTATAACGGCAGACAGAGAAACGCCCTGGCTGAAGCGCAACAAAGTCGAAAGCGAATCGCCATCTTTATATTCGAAAATGCCCGGTTGCATAACTTCGCCATCGAGCATTAATATTTCATTCACATTTACGGGTGCTACGGAGACGTAATCGCCACCGAGCAAAGTCGGATTGACCGTTAAATCGCCGTTCAAATAAAATTTCATCAGATCGACATCGATTTTCTTGCCATCACGAATCAGAAAAACATTTCGCAATGAAGCATCTTCCGCGAAACCTCCGGCTTTTTCAATCGCCTCCGAGACACGATCTGCAGCCGTCGCAACCACCGTAGACGGCGTTTCCACCGACCCGGCAACCGTTACTTTAAATTTGCGGATTTCCTTCAACACTACATAAATTTCAGTGCTGCGAAAGACGCCTTTTGCTTTTTCAATAATTATTTGCTCGGCTTCAGCAAGAGTTTTATCCTTTAAATCAACTACGCCGGCCTCCGGAATAACTGCCCGCCCGTCCGGCGAAATAGTTATATCATATTCCATTGCGTTTGACGCAAAAACGTTCAGATCGAGCACGTCGCCCGGTCCGACAATATACGTCTGCGGATCAATAGGTTTTTCGATGAGATTGCGATCTTCGAGTTTGGTCTGATACTTCTTAAGTTTAGTCGTATCCTGCAGATTGCCCTGCAACTTCGTTTTAAGATCTTTATAGAATGGATTCAGCAAATCTTTCGCGGTTATATTCCGTCGCTCCTGCCCCGAAAGTATTCCGTTTGCAAATATCAGTGCAATCACGCACCACAATTTTATTATTCGATTCATTTTCACTGATTTCCATATCTGATACTATACATAAGATACAAAAATACAACGAAATATCGAAATATAAAACCGAAATTTCAAATTCAACACTTCAAGCAGCAATTTTTTAGAACGGCACCTCGTCCGCGTGCATATTTCCGCCGATCGGCGACATTTCGTCCGGAGGGATCATATCGTCCAATGCAAGATTTTCAAATCGTGCGTAATCCTTTACAAATGCAAGCCTTACAGTACCGATTGCACCGTTTCTCTGCTTGCCGACAATAACTTCGCCGGTACCTTCGGTCGGAGTATTGTCATCATACGTCAATTTGCCATATACTTCCGGGCGATTGATAAACATCACCACATCGGCATCTTGCTCGATTGAACCCGATTCACGCAAATCCGAGAGCATCGGACGCTTGTCCGGACGCCCTTCGACACTACGGTTCAGCTGTGCCATCGCAACCACCGGAATATTGAGTTCTTTTGCCATTTGCTTCAGCGAACGCGAAATAAGCGAAATTTCCCGCTCGCGGCTCTCCGCCGGTGCATGAAGAAGTTGGAGATAATCGATCATCACTATTTCGATTTTATGCTCTGCTTTCAGGCGTCGGCATTTTGCTTTAAGTTCCATCATCGACATCGCCGGAGAATCATCAATATATAGTGGTGCATTGCCGAGAACCCCACACCCGGCGATAATTTTTTCGTAATCGTTTTGCCGAATATTTCCGGTACGGATATCCTGCTGATTGACTTTTGCCTCTGAGCTCAAAAGTCTGACCACCAACTGCAACGAAGCCATTTCGACCGAAAAATATGCCACCGGAATATTATGCTGAACAGCGATATTTCTGGCAATAGACAGCGAAAGTGCAGTTTTGCCCATCGAAGGACGCGCAGCAATGATAATCAGATCAGACTTCTGAAATCCGCCGAGAAGTTTATCGAGTCCGCTATAACCGGTCGGGACGCCGGTCAAGCCGGAGCTGTCCTTTTCCTTCAGTTGCTGAATCATTTCGAGCGCCTGATGCGCGAGTTTGTTAATCGGCGTATATGTACGAACGAATCTTTTTTCGGCAATTTTGAAAATTTCCTGCTCGGCACGGTCGAGTTCTTCGAGTGCATCGGTCGAGTCGTCGTAGCAATTTTCGAGAATCTGCCCGGACGCCTGCAGCAGACTGCGCTTCAGGAAGCGTTCCATCACTATTCGCGAATAAAACTCCGTATTCGCGGCACTCGGCGTATTCATCACAAGTTCGGCAATATATTTCGTTCCGCCAACGGTCTCGAGCATGTTCTTTTTTTGCAATTCATTCCCGAGAGTAATCGCATCGACACTGATTTGATTGTCGTACATGCTCAGAATCGTCTCGAAAATTATCCGGTTATTTTCGCCATAGAAACTCGCCGGCTCCAGCACGCCTACAACCTTGGATATAGCATTTCGGTCGAGCAACATTCCGCCCAAAACGCCCATTTCCGCGTCGTTCGAATGTGGCGGCACCCGCAAGCCGACAATACTGCCGGCAGGCTTGTTTTGCGTTTTGCTCTGTCTTACGTAATTTTCCGATACTTCCATTATCCTACCACAATTCTCTTTCTTTCGAAGCGATATTTGCCGATTCTGACTTCCATGACGTAATCGCCGCTCGGCATAAGTTTGCCCTTGCTGTCGCGAATATTCCATGTATATGAATATTTTCCGGCTTTTTGCGTTCCTTTGTAAATCACTTGTACGACAGTAGCTTGCAGCGAATAAACGACTACTTCTACATCGCTCTGAACATCTAATTCATACGATATCGTCGGGCGAACATCATCGACTATACCGAGAAACATTCCGATCGAGCGAAGTGGCACCTTCAAACCGTTTTTCATCAAAGTCGGCACTAAAGGCACATAAAATGCCTGCTCAATATTTGTTTCATACATAGTTCTTTCAACCGGATCCGGTGCATAAGCCGATTGCGGAATCATCGCAAGATTTTTCATCGCTATCGTCCATGGCGTATTTGCCACTGCTTCGCGGAAAACATCTTCATTCGAGGTTTCCTGCAATTCTATCAAAAAGCGCGTAAACTGCGGAATTTTCGCCCGCATCGCACGGTAATACATGCTGTCCTGTGCCGGAGTAAAGTGTGGCACAGAATCGCCGCCCGGCAGATATATTTTATCCTTATCGCTCAAAACCGGTGCTGCTTCCTCGCCGAGCAATTTCTGCTTGTCGGTTCGCTTGTCTTTCTGGCGAATGATTGATTCGTTGTTTTGTGCGAAAATTTGCGAAAAATTTAGTCCGCTAACGCATATTATCGTAATAAGCAACACGGTCAGTCGCGAAGTATTTATTTTCATATTTATCATTTATTTGCCTTATTACATCAATTTGTAGACTACAAGGACGATTAAACAGCATGTTTTGACACACAAAAAGCGTAATTTGTCGAAATAATCCGTCTTTTGTCGACTAAATCGTATTTTTCAGCACGTACTCGGTACAATCGTTTTCTTTGCCGGCGATCACAGTATGATTTGTAAATTCACGCAAGGTGTCTGCAATCGACAGTTCGCCGAGTCCGGAATTTTTGCGTCCGGTAAACGGGAAAATATCCGGTCCGCGCTGGCATTTCGTGTTTATATTTACTCTGCCGGCTTCGAACTGCAGTTTCGCGGCCAATTCGGCAATTTGTGCCGAATCGTTGCCGAAAATCGAAATTTGCTGCCCGAATTCCGAATCAGCAATCATTTCCAGTACTTCCTGCATTTTCGAAAATTTAATAACCGGAACAATTGGTCCGAACTGCTCTTCGTTAAAGATTCGCATTTTCGGCGTAACTCCGCTCAAAAGTGCAGGATAGAAGAGCGAGCCTTCATTTTTGTCCGAATTATCGGTCTCGTTTTTCGCACCTTTTCGCACTGCCTCGTCTAGCAAAGTCCGCAAATACAGTATCCTGTTTCTATCGAAAATCGGCGTAATTCTCACGCCGTCTTCCCACGGCATTCCGACTTTTACGTTTTCAATTTCCTTTCGCAGCAATTCGATGAGTTCGTCGTGGATTTTTTCGTCTGCAAAAATAATCTTCACCGCGGCGCAACGCTGCCCGTTGAACGCCAAAGCCCCGAGAACAAGTTCCTTTGCAGTCGTTGCAAGGTCGACTTTATTGAGCACAATTGCGGGATTTTTAGCTTCCAGTCCGAGCAATTTTTTCAGTCGATACGGCCGCGGATGCGAAAAAATCAACGGTTCGGCAAAAATACTGCTCCCGAAATACGCCAGCATATTTATTTCGGCGGTTCGCATAATCGGATTCAGCGTATCCTCGTTTTTGCCGTAAATTGCATTAATCACGCCCTTCGGAAAAGCATTTTTCAGTGGCTCGAGGATATAATAATGCAACAGGGCGCCATAACGCGGAATTTTCATCAGCACGCAGTTTCCGGCAAGCAACGCAGGCAACGCCAGCGAATAAGTCTCATACATCGGATAATTGCTGGGACCGGACGAAACAACCACTCCGACCGGCGTATGCATTACTTTTCCGGCAAATCCGGCAGACTTTTCGACGGCAATAGCGTCGTGATTTTTCTTCAGCATCAACATTGTTTGGCGAATATAATCGAGCGTACGATCAAATTCGGCAATACATTCCGCGAGAGGTTTTCCGATTTCCCACATCAATAATTTTACAATCCAGTCTTTCGATTTTACGACTTCATCTAGGAAAATTTGAGCGCAGGAGATTTTATAATCAACAGATTTCGCCTTCCATTCATACGAGCGGAACGCACGCTTTGCCACTCCGAGTGCCTCAATCGCAAGTTGATGATTCATAAGCGGATACGCACCGAGACGCACCTGGCGCAAGCCTTTGTCCGGAATATTCAGACTAATCGGCGAATACACATCTTGCAGTACAGTATCGAGTTCGAGCAGTTCGCCGTTCAACAGCGTAAAATTCTGTTCGATCGTCCCGGTTACCGCCATGCCGGCAGGAATTTCTTCCGGCTTCGGAAATTTAGTATTGCACATCTCGCCTTCCTTTTGTCGCATAATATTCCAAAATTTTTATCAGTTTACAAATTTACGAATTTTTTTTTGCAAGTTAGTGATGTTTTTCTTTCTCCGGACATATTTTTACAAATAAAGTTTATAATAATAAAAAAAACATTTCGATATTTCAGAAAAAATTGTTATTTTTGTAATTCTATTGTGTGTCTTATTGTGACTCACAAGTCGAGAAAGCGGCACAAGCCGGAAGATTGAAAATAACAGTGTTAAACAAATTATAAATTTCGAGGTAAAGCAATGAAAAGAACATTTCAACCAAGCAGACGCAAAAGATTGCATGTTCATGGCTTCAGAGAAAGAATGTCCAGCAAAAACGGCAGAAGAGTACTTGCAGCCCGTCGTGCAAAAGGCAGATATAAACTGACAGTCAGCGACGAACGTAAGAAATATTAAGCCGCGAAATTCGAGAAGCAAATGCTCCTCTCCCGGCGGCATAATTAACAGCGAATATAAAAACTTCTGCTCTATGGGTTTAGACTTATACGCCCAATCGGAACAGAAGTTTTTTATTACATACCTACTATTTCGGAGTTCAATCTGGAAAGCAACACAGATACCAAACCGGTTTTAGTGCCGATAAAAGGCAACAACACTTTTGCGGAAATTTTTAGACGATCGAAAAAAATTACTGCTAAAAATTGTTATTGCTATGTTGTGTTTGCACCGGTAGCCGAGGATACGACATTCAAATATGCTGCGGTAGTCCGGAAAAAAGTTGTCCATAAGGCAACTTGCCGAAATCGAGTGAAACGACTTTTACGCGTATCGATTCGGCAAAATATTGCATATAGTGCAGACAAGGATTTTTTCCGGCATATTAAGCATTTTGTCGTATATTGGAACGCTCCACTCGTGCACCCGAAACTTCTGCGTTTAGCCGAAGTCTCCGCGGGAATCACCGAATTATTCGCTAAAGCAGACGAATTTTATCGCATGCGTTACGAAAAACGCGACAAAACCAAGTCTGCAGGGGAATAGCCATGAAAGAAATTTTCATCCAAATTATCAAACTTTACCGGAAATTTATATCGCCATTTTTGCCGGCATCGTGCAGATTTTATCCGACTTGCTCGGAATATGCAATCGAAGCGTTGCGCATTCACGGATTATTTCGCGGAAGTTTATTGGCAATGTGGCGCATTCTGCGGTGCAACCCTTTTAGCAGAGGCGGACTCGATCCGGTACCGGAACGAAAAGCGAAATGAACATTCTCCGTTTATCGGAGTGCCGGACATTGCAATACTTAACTCATTTATTATGACTAATTTTATAAACTAATATATTTTAGAAGAACATGGATAAAAAATCGATTGTCGGTTTTGTTATGATAACGCTCGTGTTTATCGGGTGGATGACATATTCGTCGGTTAATCGCCGACCGGAACCGCTAAAAGTTCAGGAGAACAAAACGGCTCTGACCGAAAAGAAAAAGCAGGCGAAACTCGAAGAAGAATTCGCTGCAGACTCTTCATCGGCAAAAATTGTAAATTCCGATTCTGCAAAGGCTGTCAGCCAATTCGGACAAACTTTTGCAAAATTTGCTACTCCGGGCGAGAGATTCATCACCATCGAAACTGACCTGTATAAGGTACAGATTTCGTCTAAAGGTGCCGCCGTCAAGAAGTGGTTTTTGAAAAATTACAAAAAATGGAACAATATTCCGACGCAACTTGTCCCGGATCAGCGTGGCGAACTCGGCATCTTACTGACTTCTCGCGACAGCCAGGCCGACACTGTCGACACACGTAATTTGCGCTTTACATTCGACAATCTCGATAAAAGCACTTACAAACTTTCCGGAAATGATTCGCTGACAATTACTGCTCGCCTGCAGATTGATGAAAAATCTGCGATTGTGCGTAAAATCACATTCTATAACGGGAAATATCACGTCGATATGAACGTAACGATGCAGAACATGGAGAATTATCTCCGCCAGAAACGCTACGACCTCGCTTGGACAAAGGGCTTGACGTATCAGGAAGCCTATTCGAGCATGGAAAGCGAAGCGGCACATGCAATGATTGTCAGCAACGGCGAACTAAGCGAATTGAACGCAAGCAGCGATACCGAACCGATTGCTTCCGACGGCACAGTCGATTTTGCGGCAATCAAGACAAAATACTTTGCTACAGCAATTATTCCGCAGCCGTTCCGCGGCTCGCAAGTGACGGTTTCGCTATCCGGCAAGCATTTTGATTTGAAAGACAAAGGTTCCATCGAACGATACAACTTGACAATGCGTATTCCGTACGACGGCGGCATTCAGAGCAACAGTTTCCGCGTGTTTGTCGGTCCGATTGACTATACAGTTTGCGAGGAATACGGCTTAGAAGAATTGGTAGATTTCGGCTGGCGCATTTTCCGTCCGATCGGCGAATATTTGCTTCTTCCGTTCTTGAAATTCTTGTTTAACCTTATCGGCAGTTACGGTTTTGCTATCATTATTTTCTCAATCGTAATCAAATTTTTGCTTTATCCGCTTTCGATCAAGCAAATGCGCTCGGTTGCCAAAATGCGTCTGATTAATCCGATTCTTGCTGAAGTACGCGAAAAATACAAAGACGACCAGCAGGCTCAGCAACAGGCTACCATGAAAATTTACGGCGAATACGGCATTAATCCTGCGGGCGGATGCTTACCGTTACTTTTCCAGATGCCGATTTTATATGCTCTCTATGCAGTGATGAACAATGCAATCGATTTGCGTCAATCGGATTTTATTCTCTGGATTACGGATCTTTCGCAGCCGGATATTATCATACAATTTCCGTTCTCGCTTCTCGGTCTGACTCATATTTCCGGTCTTGCGTTGATGATGGGTGTTACGATGTTTTTGCAGCAAAAAATGACTATCACCGATCCGAAGCAAAAGTCTCTTATGTATATGATGCCGATTATGTTCACTTTGATGTTTGCATATTTGCCGGCAGGCTTGAACCTCTACTACTTCATATTTAACTTGCTCAGCATCGGTCAGCAGGTATATATCGAGAAATTTTCAAAAAAGAAGTATACGCTCGAAGACTTGAAAAAAGCACCGAAAAAAGAGGGCTGGATGCAACGCAAGATGCGCGAAGCACAGGAAATGGCCGTTCAGCAGGGGAAAATTCCTCCGGGAATGTCGCTCGAAGAATTGCGCCAAAAACAGCAAGAACTCCGCAAAAAGCAGAAGCAAAACAAGAAAAAGAAATAACGACACACAAAAAAGACGGGCTGCCCAAAAAGGTAAGCCCGTTTTTTTTTACAATTATATTGTTGAAATATTAGTCTGCACCGTGCATGCGATTTAGCAACCAGCGCGAAAGGAACAGAACTATTATGCCGCAACAGCCGACAAAAACTGCAATTCCGGCAAAGATTGTCATCGCACCGAACTGCTCGACAAAGCCGACCGCCAAGCCACTAATGAAATTCGCAATCGTCGATGATAAATACCAGACGCCCATAAAGAGCGACGCCATGCGAACCGGCGCAAGTTTTGTAACAAGCGAAAGTCCGATTGGTGAGAGCATCAATTCGCCGATTGTGTGCATAAAATACGTTCCGAGCAACCAAAGAAGACTTGCCTTTACCGTAATATCCTGCACTTCGCCGCCGCGCTGCATTACAGCACCAATCATAAACAAAAAGCCGACTGCAAGTGCAATCATACCGAGCCCCATCTTAATCGGCGACGACGGATTTTTGCCTCTTTTCGAGAGTTTCACCCAGAGTTGCGCAAAGATCGGTCCGAGAATTATGATAAATATCGGATTTGTAGCCTGAAGCCACGAAGTAGGAATTTCCCAGCCGAAAACGGTTTTATCGATAAATTTATCCGTATAAAGCGACAATGTCGAACCTGCCTGCTCGAACCCCGCCCAAAAGAACGTTACGAAAAACAGCAGCACAAGAATAACCGAAATGCGGTCTTTTTCCTCTTTCGAGAGCGGATGTTTCTCATGAACAACAGATTTATCTTTTTTCGCCGGAGCCTTACCGACTTCGCCGAGAGCCTTATTCGCTCCGGCAATATAGACGATCAAGCCGAGCAACATACCGAAACCTGCAGTCAGGAAGCCGTATTTATAGCCATATGTTTCGCCGAAGAAACCGCAGATAATCGGTGCGAGGAATGCTCCACCATTGAAAAGCATGTAATAAATTGTAAATGCACTGTCGCGCCGTTGATCTCCAGGCGCATATAAATCTCCGATCATCGAAGCGGCGTTCGGCTTGAAAAAGCCGTTACCGATTGCCAAAACCGCAAGCCCGGCATAGAAGACTCCCACTCCGGCATCAGTCGCAAGAGTGAAATGTCCGAGCATAATCAAAATACCGCCGATCAAAAGCGAGCGGCGCTTTCCGATAAAATTATCAGCAATATAACCGCCGAATAGCGGCAAAAGATAGCACATTGCCGTAAAAATACCGTAAATTTTGCCGGCACTCGCATCAGAAAAACCGAGACCGCCGAGGTGCGATTTCGGATTGCCGGCGATAACTTCGTTCGCCATATAAAGAATAAGGAACGCACGCATTCCATAGTATGAGAAGCGCTCCCAGATTGAAGTAAATGAGATAAGATACAAGCCCGCAGGCTGTTTCATTGCCGGGTCTTTAGTTGCCATAAAAGTATATTTTTTTGTTAAACAATAGATTTGCTGTAAATGTGTAAACACGACATAGGCACCCTTCGAACGGCTCGGGGTGCCTATGTTCTATATATTTTTCAGCGGATTAGAATGGAACGTCGTCCCATTTTTCGCTTTCCATATTTGCATTATAAGTTTGATCTTCCGGTGCCGGAGCCGCGCCCTGCGAAGCACTGTTCGGCATCGGTGGCATAGTCTGATCATCAGAATTACGCCGAGAATACGGCTGCGACTGTGCGGCAAAGTTTCCGCCGCCCTGTGCCTGATCACGTCCGGAGAGCATAACCATTTCGCTCATCACAATCCGGGTCATATAGCGAGTAACGCCGTCACGCTCGTAAGAATCAGTTTTCAAACGCCCTTCGAGGTAAATTTTCGAACCTTTTTTGAGATATTTGCTGCATGTATCTGCAAGCCCGCGCCAGCATTCGATATTATGCCATTCGGTTCTGTCTTCGTATTCGCCGGACTGATTTTTTATACGGTCAGTTGTAGCAAGCGAAAATGAACAAACCCCAACACCACTCGAAATTACCTTATATTCCGGATCTTTGCCGAGATTTCCCAGCAAAGTAACTTTATTTACGCTAAATGCCATGTTATTTCTCCATTTTTGTTAATTTTCAATTATTTCATTATTTTCGTCTTCATCTTTTTTTATAGATTCACGACTTTTTGCCTCAAAATACGCGGCTTTATCCGGGTGCATCTTCGCAAGAGCAGCGTATGCTCGCGCCGCTTCCTGGTATGCTCCCTGCAAAACATATATATTTGCGATAGTTTCGGTAATAAATGCCCCGCCACTCTCTGCCGGTGCATCGCTCGCATATACCTCCGCCTCCGAGTCTGCCTCCGGCACATAGGATTCCTGACTTTGCCGTTGCATACCTATATCGGGAGTGATTCGCTCCTCTTCGCCATTTGCTTTAAAGCCGAACAAATCCGGCTCAATCATTTCCGGCACATGTTCAATGCAGAATTTCGGTTCGGACGGTAACGTCAGGCGTTCATTTCGATCATACGTGCCGGCGGAATGCTCCTTCAAAAGGGAATTTTCCATTCCGGGTATCAGCGAAAGAGTCGTCGCGCGAAGGCGGCGTTCCTGAAGTTCATCAGCCCCGCACATCAGATGTGTCGCAAAGCCTGCCATACCGACGTAGCCGGCAAGATGTTCCGGAATGGGAATGTCTTCTTCTTCGATATTGTCCGGCGAAGTTTCGTCCGGTTCTTCTTCGTAGATTATTTCAGGTTCGGTAGGCAACGGCGGAGTAACGCTGTTAGCGGTTTCAGAATTAAAATCAAAAGTTGCTACGGCATCGAAGCTTTCCGGCTCATTGATTTGCACAGCTTCCACTTCGACCTCCAAGTCTACAATTGGAGCAGTAGAATAAACTATATGATCCCGCAGTTCTGCCTCCTGATTTTCCGATGCCTCTTTTAACGTAGCGAGCAGTTGCTCATACTTTGAAGTTACAGATTCAGTTACTTTCGGTTCAATTGCAATTTCCGGTGCAATTTCAGCTTCAGGGGCAATATCTACTTCAGGGGCAATATCTATTTCCGGTGCAATTGCAACTTCAGGGGCAATTTCAGCTTCAGGGGCAATATCTACTTCAGGGGCGATTGCAACTTCAGGGGCAATTTCAGCTTCAGGGGCAATATCTACTTCAGGGGCGATTGCAACTTCAGGGGCAATTTCTATTTCCGGTGCGATTTCAACTTCGGATTCAATATCAATTTCCGGTGCAATTTTAACTTTTGGCTCAGGAGCCGGTGCCGAAACATAATTTTTCAAATCCGCATCGACCATTTGTAGGAGTTTATTTGTCGGATATTGTCCGACCGCTTTGCGGATAGTTTTTTCGGCTTCGTCCTGCTTTCCAAGACTGCAGAGTGCACGTGCAATTACTCCATACGCGGAGACATACTCCGGATATTTTTCCAAACCGGCGTTGCAGAGTTCGACTGCCTCGTCATACATTCCTTTTTGTAAATATTGCTCCGCCTCGACCGCGAACAAGACCGAAATTTCGTTCATATTTTTATTAGAGTTTCCTTCGACAAAACTAAGAGAGCGGACATAATACACGAATTTACATGCAATTTTTGCACTTATTCCGTTCCCTGAGTTTGCCGAAGGAAACTCCTATCACTTTTAGTATGCTAACTTTACTTCTTTTACTTCAGGAATAAGCGATTTCAGGATACGCTCAACGCCACCTTTCAGTGTCATTGCCGCACCCGGACATCCCGCACATGCACCGGCAAGTTCGACCAAGACAGTTCCGTCCGGTTCTACGTCGCGCAGGTGAATCATTCCGCCGTCAGCTTCGATCAGCGGGCGAATGTCGCGCTCGATTACTTCATTTACTTTATCATACAATTTCTTTGTATCTTCGTTCATATTTTTCTCCATTTTGAAATTTTTCGACTTTAATAAACGCACTTATGCAGATTTTATTTTACTTCTCTGCTATAAATATAGATGTGTTGAACGGGGTTGTAATCATCTTAATATTGCCGAACCACCCCTCTTTCAGAATCATCCAGATATCGCTTTCCGTAAATACGTCGCCATCTTCCGTATTGATCAAATAGCCGAGCGAATCAAAAGTAGCCGAAACAGGCTCGAGGCGTTCATCATCGATAAAAGTATCGTGAACGATCAGTTTGCCGCCGCGCACCAAAGCGTCATATACGCGGTGCATCAGTTTCGTATTTTCAGCAAAAGAGAAGTGCGACATCACGTCCGAAATAAAAATTGCGTCATATCCCTTACCGAAATCGTCCTTCATAAAGTCGCCGGACATCAAGTTAATATCGCGCACCATATCCTCGCGTTCGATGTGCTTATTTGCTTCGTAAATTATTTTCGGCAAATCAAACGCCGTAACCTTCATTTCGGGTTTAATGCGTTTAAATTCCATCGCATAGCTTGCACCGCCACATCCGAGATCGAGCAGCGAATTGATATCGCGCAAATTCACCATCGATACAATATCCGGAATCTGCATTTTCGAGCGCCAATAAACCGAATCGACGTAATCGCGGATCCATTCTTTTGGTTTATCTTCAATGTCTTGATACGAAGCGGCTTTGCCGGTGCGGATGCATTCGGTTAATTCCATCCACTTTTCGAACTGTGCAGTCATGAACATCATGTTGCCGATATATTCCGGACGCCCTTTCACGAGGAAACGACGCGTACCCTTTGTGTTTTGATATTTATCGTCGTGCTTAATCAGCAACTGCATCGCAACTAATGCGTTAAGAAGTTTGCCGGTTGCTTTTTCTTCCGTTCCTGCGGAGATTGCAATTTCCTTTACGTTTTTTTGGTCGTTCCCGATAATCGTAAAAATATCTAATTCGCAGGCTGAGAGCAAAACCTTGCTCTGTCTGAAAGCAGTCAGAATTGTAAGAATTGCATTTACTGAATCGTCGCTTATTAACGGGTTGTCACTTTTCTTTTTCATATTTCTTCTCCGTATTAGTTTTTCTTGAGTGGATCTGAGATTTCACGCACAACTACTCTAAGTTTTCGCTCATCACCTTTACGCGAGTCGGGCGTAAAAGCAATTCTCGATTTTAACGATGCTATCTCTTTTATATTTTGTATTGTGCTAATTCTATCATTTATAAGGCTTTGCGAAGCACCACCGACCAAAAGGTCTAATTTTGCGCCGCGAGAGAATTTCATTCCCTCCGCGATCGTCTGCAATAATTTCTCGCCGTCAGCAGTCAGGTTTGCCTTGCCGGATACAAAAACATCCGAATTATACATTTCAAGCCCGGGGGTCATGCGCCTTACTTTAAAATCGAAACTATATTCGTGATATTCTTCCGAAAATTCTATGTTTAACGCTTGCGGATCACGCAAAATATCATACGCAATAAACGTTACGGTATAGTTCATTCCGGACTTCAAGACTTGCTCGTATTTGCCGGTCGACGAATTCGGATATATTTTAAATTTTTCGCCCGATTCGTCGGTAAACATCATGGCTAATTCACACGGTTTGCCGGTATATATATCAAGAATCGTCCCTTTTACCACTACCGGAACTCCCACCTCGGCAGTACAAGTTCCGCGAAAGACAACTATGCCCAATATCATCAATATTAATATTCTGATTTTCATGTCGATTTATTTTGCTAAATAATGCGTTTCATTTTAAAAGTTTATAAACGAATGTTTCGAAATAATATTTTATATGTTTATAATTACAGAGAAAAAATCACACTTTCCGGGAAAAAAAAGGGACACAACAACGTTGCGTCCCTTCGTGAATTTCGTCATTTCTGCGAATTAGTCGCCTGAAGAAATTTTTGTAGCGATAATGTAATTAACGCCATTCTTTATTTTTTTGATGCCTTCTACGATGACTTTTTTGTTGGCTGCATATTTAGCCAGGTTTTTGCCGCCGAATGAACCATCTTCATTGATGACAAAATACAACTTGCCGGCTTTTGTGGTTCCGACTTTGAGCACTACAGGAATGCCTTTTTCGGCTTTCTCTACTGCTTCGGCTTTAGTCAATGTTTCAGTACCTTTGATATAGTCAGTCAATGCAACTACAGTGCCTGTGTATTTTTTTGCTTTTGGTGCTGCATTTGCATCACTCATTGTGCAGCAAAATACTAATGCAATTGCGCAGAAAATTATTGATAATTTTTTCATTTGTGTTTCCCTTTATTATTTAGCTGCAACTTTTGCGTATGGTAAACCAAGATTTTTTTGATATGAAATTGCTCCGACTTTAACGTATTCGTCTGTTCCGGAACCATTCAACCAGCCGTTAGTGCCTTTATAAATGAATAACTTAGCATAGCGAGTAGAACCGTCGGTCAAAGTTTCTTTTACATAGAATACTACGCCTGCTTTAGAAGTAGTAATATTTGCAAGATCTACTGCAACGTTGTTTGCAAGATAAGTTCTAGCAGAAAGAGCCTCGCTGTCGAAAATATCGTCGATGCTGTTTGCTTCGAGCGGAGAAGAAATTTGAACATATTTTGTTGTTCCGTCAGAACCGTTTAAGCCGAGAGCAGCTGCAGGGCCGAAGAGAATTTCGCCGTCATTTTTTGTGCTGATACCGACTGTCCATTCCTCGATAGAAGCAACTTTCAAGCATTTTGGTGCTTCGCCGGCTTCGTCGAAAAGATTAAGTCCCGAACCATAAGTAGAAGTATATTCATACATTACGATATCTTCGTCATTAATATTCTTTGTGAATCTCCAAGCCGGAGCCCAAGCGATAGTAATTTCAGCAGAGTTTTTGTTTAAAGTTGTGTCTTTGCTGAGAGCCTTTACCGTGAAAACGTGCTGGCCATCTGACAAGCCGCTAACTGTAACTGTTGTATTGCCGGCAGTTGCAGTATAGTCATACGGAAGTCCGTCATAGCGAATTTCGTAGCCGTTAAAGTTTGCGTTTGTTTCGCTTGCAGAAGCTGTCCAAGAAAGAGTTACACTCTTATCATCTTTGGAATTTGCCTTTAGATTAGTCGGAGCATTCAAGCTCTCAACAGTTGTTGGTGTCACCGGATCTTCGTCGTCAGTACAGCCAATAAATCCCAAGCTACCTACCATTAAACCCATTGTTAATAATTTTGAAATTTTCATTTGAGAAATCTCCATATTATATTATAAAAACTATTATTTATTGCGTTTTTCGCTCTTAGTTTGTTGTTTATTCAGTCAAACGAGTGCTCAGAATCTCTGTTTGCTTTATGCCATCGTATGATATAATGACGAACGGTCTTGAAAAATGTTATATATTATGTAAAAATAATTGAAGATTTTTTTCAATCGCTATATCATTCCCAGCCGCTTGCGGATTGTCCATTCGACGGCGAGCAGCAAAATAACCGCTACCAGCATTCGCACGAGATTCCAGAGTGCGTACTCGTTCCGGATCGTGATTGAGCGGTCGCGGAAAGTTTTGTGCTTGCGAATATCGTCAAAAATACTTCCGCATTGATCCGGCGACGGATAAAATCTGCCGCCGCTGCGAAGCGCCATATCGCGCAAAAGTGGTGCGTTCATGCTGAAGTTCAGATATTCGAGTGCAATTTCGCCGACCGAGAAGCGCCCGCTGTCGTCGCCGAGCGGCGTATCGCCTAAAGTCGCCTTGCCGGAAAACGAATAGTCGCCCTCCGCGAAGCCCTCGACTTCGACGTAATATCGCCCGCTACCCATTGCGGAAAGAATCACATTTCGCTTGCCCTTTGCTCCGCGAATATCAACTGAAACTTTCGCATCGTCGATCGGATTGTATGCCGCATCATAGACCTGTGCGACAAAGCCGACTTTCTCGTCCGTCGTGTATTTGCGTTTAGTCGTCTTGATCGTTACGCTTTTATTGTTTTGATCTACCGAGAGCCAGCGCATCGAATTCTTTATAAATATATCATATAAATCATACACTTCATTGTTTTCACGGCTGAGTGCACCTGCAAAACCCATCAGCTTCCAGCGGTACAGCCCGCTCGCAAGCACTGCGACCGATTTCTGATTGCGAAAAACTCGCGACAAAATCATCGGATCCTGCAGTGTTGTGTTGCCGAGTTTGACGTTTGCGATTCGCTCGCTCTCCGGCTTTACGGTTACATAGTGCTCGAAGCGATAGAGCGGCGGGAGCGTGTTCCACATGTCAAGATCGGCGTCTCCGCCGGTAACCCGCAAAATCGAATGTGCCGAAGCCTCGCGCCGAAAGTCCGCGACAGCCGCGAACTCGTTACGCCCGTTCATGCTCGAAGTCTTAAACGGCAGATATTCCTCTAACTGCGATAATTTATTCGCATTTACTGCACTACTAGACAAAAAGAAAACCGGTTTTCCCGTGGCAAATTCGGTTTTCAGCATTGCAAGAGTTGCCTCCGAAGTTGAAGCATTCGGAAAGCCGATCAGGAAATACATTTCCGTCTCGTGCAAATCGTTCCGGTTCGGCTCTTTATCGTAATAAGCGGCACCTTTTTTCTGCACATACATTTGCAATTCGAGATTTTTTTCGTCCTTGAGCGCATTACGCAGGAACGAAACATCCGGGCTCGGACTTCCCGCGAAAATCGCGATTTTACGCTTATTTTTCAGAACTTTTATATATTCCGAGTTCTTGTTGTTCTTTTTCGTGATTTCGCCGGCAATCGGCGCAACCACTGCGGAAAGTTTCTGGTCGCCTTCATGAGACGGCTTATAGTCGAAATTTAACGAAAAAGATTGATCCTCGCTGCTGATCGAAACAGTCTTCGTCTCGAGGTCATGACCGTTTTCCTGCAACTTCACCGCAAGTTCGCCGGACATAAAACCGGAAGTTTTCACATTTACCATAACCGGAACCACATTATCGACGTATGCAATTTCATTCGTTACAATCGATTGCAGGATAACGTCCTTCGCCGGCATCGAATCGCCTATTCCTATGATATATAAAGGCTTATCGAGCACACTCACATCATATAGCGGATTATTCCCCACATTGAAGGCACCGTCCGTAATCAAAATTCCGGCGCGTACATTATTGTCGTCGCTCGGTAGCAAGTGCCGCAACGGCTTCGACAAATCGGTCGATTGCCCGCTGAATTTCAGGCTGTTATAATCGAAATTTACGACCTCGAACACGTCGTTATCGAATAAATATGTCTTCATAAAGTCTTTATCCTGCCGTGTAAGGCCGGACTTTTCAATCGCCTTACGCATCTCCGCCCTGCGATCCAGCTTCGCGTCTTTCTCGCCCGCCGAAATCGAATTATCGATATATACCGCAACTTTCGGCGCGGAGGCTTTGCCCGTTACACGAGTAAAAACAGGCTCGAAAAGTATGAACATCAATATTCCGAGCGCAAGCGAACGCAAAGTAGCAAGAAAAATTCGCCAACCACGGCTGACCGGAGGAACCGTATATCGATACGTATAGAACGAAAACGCTACAAGCAAAAGCACCAAAAATATAGCCAATGCCCAACTGCCGCTTATGCCCAAACTATATGAATTCACTATCTGTCTTTCTGATTAAGTTCAAATATTTTTTTCAGAATTTCGAGCGCTACCAAGTCTTTACTCATTGGAGGATATGGACTTAGAGAGCCGTCGCGCCCGATTATCGTAATCGTGTTATTGTCCGAACGGAAGCCGCTGTCCGGCTTGTTCGCAAGATTTACCACAATCATGTCGCAATTTTTGTCCGTAAGTTTCTTGCGGCCGTTCTCGATTCCGTTTTCGGCTTCGAGCGCAAATCCCGCAAGAAATTGCCCGTCCGACTTGTTTTTGCCGACGCTCGCCAGAATGTCTTTCGTCCGGGTAAGCCGGAGCTCCAGCACATCGCCTACATTTTCTTTTTTGAGTTTGCCGCTGAAATTTTCCGAAAGCGTAAAGTCCGCAACCGCCGCGGCAAGAATTATAACCTCCGCAAAAGGCAACGCAGACATTACTTCATCATACATCTCGCCCGCCGAAACCACCGGCTTAAGCTGCACGCCCGCAGGCGACGGCAAATCGACCGGCCCGGAGACCAAAACCACTTCCGCGCCGAGCTGCTTCGCAGCATTCGCAATCGCATAGCCCATTTTGCCGGACGAACTGTTTGCGATATACCGCACATCGTCGATTTTCTCGTGCGTCGGCCCCGCGTCTATCAGCACACGCTTCCCGTTATAGAACGCCTTCAGCGGATTATCCGCCATTCCGTGCTGCTGCTTCAGTTGTTCGAGTTCGAGTTCCGCGTCGAATTTCGCTTCGGAAATTTTCGGCGTTGCTTTTATATATTCTATTTTTATGTCGGACGAATCTTTTTCTGCGGTAGCGGAAATTTTTTCGTTAATTGCTTTCAGGCAGTCGTTACACAGGCAATCGCTATAGTGCTGCGAGACGTAATTCATCGCTTCGTTCGAAAGCGGAATCTTCGCACAGTCGCACCGGGAGACGTCCTCGTGATTACAGAAAAACTTTCGCCCGCAGCGCGGACATGTTTTGTTTGGGGCGTGCTGCTCGCGGCAGGCTTCGCCCAAGGCATCAAGAATCACATCAATTTCCGGCATACGCCCCGGGCCGACCAGCCCGCTTGCAAGCGAACCCTCCGCAGGCGGAATAATCACTCCGCCGTCCGCGGCAATCTGCCGGGCATTGCGTTGCGTGGCCGGATGAAGCCACATATTCGTGTCCATCGCAGGCGAGATCACCAATCGCGCAGAATGCTGCAGCGCCAGAGTAACAGCCACCAAAGCATTATCCGCCACTCCGCCGGCTATTTTGCCCAAAGTAGAGGCACTGCACGGTGCAATAAGCATTGCGTCTGCCCAATTCGCCGCCTCGATATGCCACGCTCCGCGGTCCATCACGGATTTATCGAACATATCGCTGATTACGGCATTACGCGAGAGATTCGCCAGAATCATCGGAGATACAAAATTTATAGAAGACGGAGTCATTATCGTGCGGACTTCCGCGCCGGATTTTATCAGTTCGCGGACAAGCAGCGGAGCTTTATACGCCGCTATCGAGCCGGTTACGCCCAGCAAAATCTTTTTATTTTTCAGTAATTCTTTCATCGCTTTGCTTTTGAATTTTTTAATTGTATATTAACGAAATTGACGAAAAAATATTTTAAATATATCATTATTCGGTATCTCCCGTAAACAAAAGCAGAGACGTTGCATGCAACGTCTCTACACTTTTTCATTCAAATATATCTATTATATATAAATATTCTTTATCGGCTGTTAGT
>JAQUZU010000017.1:21089-23402 GCA_028691175.1 Candidatus Kapaibacterium sp.
CTGTACCGATTACAGTCTCCTGCAGAGTAGATTTACCTGCTTCTACATAGATTGCGTCTGCGTCAGCATCGCCTGTCAAAAATAATGCAGTAGGGTTACCAGTGTTAAAACCATCGGCTTTATATCCCAAAATTGATACAGTTTGTACGCCAGAAAATTCACTCGTTACCCCCAAGCCTACTTGGCTATCACCTGAATTTGGGTCCGGATTTGCAGTAAACGTTGCGTCAATTTGTGCTACAGGACCATATTTAAGTTGGGTTGACTTGGTTACTGAGAACATTGGAATATGGTCTTCGCCGCCATCCACAGCTTTAAAGGGATCAATTTTAACAAAATTATCTGCACTAGCATCACCAAATATTACTGCCTGAGAAATTCCATCACCAAAGTTTATCTTCTGTGAAGAGATACCGGCATATGTACCGGCTACCTTTGGAGCTACATAATCGTCTGTAATTTTTCCAAATGCACCTGTTGTACCATCTGCTTGGACTAAATATACAGAATTTGCCGTCGGAACATCAAATGTGTTAATAGGTCCGGCAAGTTTGATTTTTGCTACATCAATACCGGGATTATCATCAGTATAAGCAGCGATATCCGCATTTGTAATAGTACCATCTGCGATATAAGCACTTGTGATTTTACCCCAAGTAGCCGGCACTTCTTCAGTAACAGCACCCAAGAGAACTTTTTCTGAATTATTGCCAGTTGTAATAATTTGACTTGCAGTAGTTGCTTTACCTACAGTAATATTTTCAGGATCAGTCCATGCAGTTGCACCAGCTAATGTAGTCAGAATTTGGCCAGCTGTACCCGGATTGACTTTAGCAGGAGCGATTTTGGCTGTTGCTTCTGAGTTAATTGCAGTGATTACAGAAAGACCTGCGGCAAGGGCGACTGTATTTGCTGAAGTTGCAGTAGTTGCAGTACCTACGGTAAGATCTGCAGGAGCAGTCCATTGAGATTCAAATACTCCTTCGGTTACTTCTACTGAAGTCAAAACTTTGCCTGCTGCACTCGCAGCAACTGCGCTTGCGGTACCTGCTGTAGTGGCATGACCTACGGTAACAGTTGTAGGATCAGTCCATTGAGATGTAAATTTTACTCCGTCATTTATTGAAGTCAAAACTTTGCCTGCTGCACTCGCAGCAACTGCGCTTGCGGTACCTACAGTAATAGTTGAAGCATCAACCCATTCGCTGACAGTATTACCGGACACAAGAACTTGGCCCATATTACCTTTTGTAATTTTATCTTGAGCGATACCGGATGCTAAATCTGCATTTTCGATTGAACCTGCAGGTAAAGTTACAGCGGCTGCATTACCGGTTACATTTAAGCTTTTTGCAGTTACATTACCTTCTACGTCGGCTGTGAATTTCTTGGTAGAGCCACCATCCGGAGAAGTAAAGAGCATCGGATCAGCGGTACCGGTTTGAATTACGCCGGCTGCTGAACTTGTTCCATCACCAAGCTTAGCAATAGCAATCACGTTTTCAGTATTCTCGCCTTCAGTGACAGCACCCATGCCCATAATAACGCCATCTTTGGTTACTTTAATACCGTTATTATCTGCTAGAACTTCCTCAGCATCAGGAGTACCAATTTCCAGGTTTGCGCCGATAAGTTTATCGGTAGCAGTGAAATTTAATGCAGTTACATCTCGAGCGCCGAAATTAGGATCGATTTTAGAGCCTGCGATTCCGGTATAAGCGCCCACAACAGTCAAATCTGCAGCCGCGTCGGCAATATTTGCATTTGTGATTTTGCCCCAAGCTACTTCAGTAGGATGACCTACATTAGCTCCGTCTGTTGTTAGCATTACATCTCCGGGATTATCACTAGCAGCGATTTTAGCAGGAGTAACAGAACCGTTGGTCACTTCAGCACCTTCGGCAGCATTTCCAACGCTTGCCATGTTACGCAATACCTGATCGAATACAGATACATAGCTTACTACTTTATATTCATCAGCAGTGTTTGCAGTCCTTGTAGAAATGCGGAACATATAATTCTCGGTTGCAGTTTTTACGCCTTCAATACCGAATTCTTTATATTTGGTTTCAGTAGTTACACCCTGAACAGTACCCTGGAAATTTACTGAAACAACGCCGTAGGAATTTGGCGCAACATTAGTAAATTCCTGGCTGTCAAATGGTGCTTCGCCCGGAGCCAAGATGTTAATAAATTCAACTTTAACATCAACCGGTGTTGTAGTAACTTGCACCGATGTGCCCGCAGTATTATAGTTCAAGAAAGGAACTGCGATTTCATCAAGAGCCGTCGATACAGTTGTTGTACCAAGTA